>NZ_JBWCCN010000010.1:0-254901 GCF_056279485.1 Pseudomonas sp. TE12508
GAGCGTCCGCACCTGTCTTTGAAATACAAAACGCCCGATGCGGTGCATCGGGCGTTAGGGTGAAACAGGTGTAAACCTATTTCAGGACTAGACACTTTTAGTGAACCTGGCAAATCATTGATCAAAGCGTTCAGCCAGATGACACAGTGCTTCGACCTGACGTTGCAAGTCCTCGCTGATGCGTTTTCCATCCAGCGCCTTGTCGACACTACCCGTCGACAGCTCAGCCACCTGCAATACCTGTTGCGACAAACTTTCCACCACTTGGGACTGTTGCTCCATGGCAGACGCGATCTGCATGCCCATGCCGGAAATTTGTGCGAGGGATGAGTTCACACCCGCCAGGTTGTCCTGCACCGAAGTGACTTCAAGGGTGCTGTTTGAGGCAAACTCACGCCCGGCATCAGTCAGTTGCACCGTCAGCTCGGTGGCATCGCGCAATTGCAGTAAGAGCGGTTGAATTTGTTGTGTCGCTTCCTGGGTTCGCGTCGCTAATTGCCGCACCTCATCGGCCACTACACTGAAGCCCCTGCCCGCTTCCCCCGCCCTCGCCGCCTCTATTGCCGCATTCAGTGCCAGCAGATTGGTTTGTCCGGCAATCGAACTGATGATGTTGGTGATATGACTGATCGCTTCCGTAGAACTGGCCAATTGTTGAACGGCCATGGCGGTGTCGCCCACGGATGTATTGAGCAATTGCATTGCTTTCAGGCTTTGACCGGATAGTTGCTCCCCATGGTTGGCCAGATCGACGGCCCGGGTGGTCGCCAGATGGGTGGCCTGCACATTGCCAGTAACTTCTTGAATCGTCGCGGCCAGTTCAGTGAGCGCTGTCACCGACAGATCGGTTTCATCGCGCTGACGTTCAAGGCGCAGGGTTTCGGCCTGGATCAGTTGCCCGAGCTCCAGCACCCGCTGCTGTACCACCAGGCCGGTGCTGCCAATCCGCGACAGAGCACTTTGCAGACGAGCCTCTTGCGCGACCAAGGCCATATCCACTTGAGCTGCGGCACCCTGCTCGCGACTGTACATTTGCGCCATTAACGGTTCAGTGAATGCTTTCGGATGTGCAGAGAAAACACGCTGGAGAGCTCGACTTTGTCGATACTCCTGAAAAGCCGCCATGGCCCCCAGCCCCACTACGATCAACGCGCTCTGAGCGACAAAAGCGTCCAGTTGCCAAAGCCCGGCGGACAGGACAAAACCTAAGGGTACCGCCGGCAGTGCGCAGCCAGGCAAACGCCCGATATTCCATCGCACGACCGGATCCTGGCTATTCAAGCGAGCATAGAGCTTTTGCGCTCGCTCACGTTGTTGCTCGGAAGGTACGCTATAAACCGCACCATAGGCCTCTATGCCATCGAGGCCGAACACCGGTTTGATGTATGCGCTCAACCAATAGGCTGAACCGTCTCGACGACGGTTCCTGATCAGGCCCATCCAGGGCCGGCCAAGCTTTAACGTTTGCCACAGGTTACTGAAAATCTGTGCCGGCATTTCCGGATGCCGAAGCACGTTACCAGGTTGACCAGTCAGTTCTTGGCTTGAATAGCCGCTGAGCGCGACAAATGCTTCGCTGCAATGGCTGATGCGTCCTCGCAAATCAGTGCGGCAGATCAGAACGGCGGTATCGGATGATAAGGGCGATGCGGGCATGATCGAAAAGTCCCGGAAGCAGAAAAAAAAATGCCTGCCGCGTGGGGCAGGCAAAAGACCAAAGGTATCGAACGCCAAAGGAGCAGGAGTTTCGCGGTCTTAAAAGTGATGGATGTAACGCATTTGCACACGGCTGCCGTCAGCACGGTTTTCTACGTCTTGCTCAAAGTACGCATTCAAAAATACATGGTCATCCTTCGAGAAACTGTACATTGCACCCGGTCCGATGGCCCAGACCTTCTCTCGACGTCCAGACACTTCATGACCGTCCACTTTGGTATCGGTGATCTGCTTTAACCAATAACCGTTGATGCCCAGGCGCAGCTGTGGCGTGACGGCATACTCGGTTGCAAAGTTGGCGTGCAGAGCCTGTCCGGCCTGGATGTCGCCGGCATCGCCAAAGCCTGGCCCCGGGTCGTTGTTTTTGCCGTTGTAGAGATAGTGCGCTCGCACCGACGCCGTCCATTTTGGCGTGAACCAATAGGTGCCCGCCCAATACGGATTAAACGACCAGGCATTAGCCCCGGGATTAACATCGTGTTTGCTATCGTATTTGCCGGTGGGCAAATTGACCTGCAATTCAATGCGATGAACGAAGCGCGGGCCATCGGGCCCCATAATCGGATCAAATTGAATCATCGGTCCCAACAGCAAATCACCAAAGCCACTTTGAGCTTTTATCGCTGCATTGTTCAGCCCGTCATCGACGTCCATCCGCGTCACAAAGGGCAGCAAGGCATTCATACCCAGTGCGGCATTGCCTATGCGAATGTCGGACAAGTACGTCAGTTGAGTGACAGCCACTTGATAATCCAGCTGTTGCTTGGGTAGCCCCAGCGCCTTGCCGTCTTTGTCGCGCAGCCGATCGGCGCTGTAGCTCTGGAAGTACTCCTGGAAGTACCAACCTGATCCAGCGGGTGGGCCGCCATCGAGAAAACTGGTGAAACCTAAATTGACCACGGGCAGGTCATACGCCTGTACCGTTTCAAATCCCGAAAAGCCAGATCCCAGAATGCACACCGACAGCAGTTTTATTTTTATTTTCATCACGCTCTCCACTTACAGCCAGGCTAAAGGTAGAGCAGTCGAAAGTTGCAATCTGCAGGCAAGGCCATCCGTTAACGTACAAACGCAGAATCCTCATTGCACAAGCAACAGTCAGACTCAACACCTTCAGGAAATAAAGCGAATACTTGCGATCACACCGCAACTTTATGTTTTCAGCGGTAACAAATACTTCGCCACTCTGAAATAGCGGCGAAGTTCGGGGTTCTTAAATTATCGACTCAATCCTGGATGCTCCGACGCCACTCGATACTGTCCACAATGAAACACCAGCGGCTCGCCTGTGCCGTGGCGGTAGTGCTCGATCTGCCCAAGAAAAATCAGATGATCACCCCCCTCATACTGCGTAACGTTGCGGCAGACCAAGGTCGCGATCACGCCATCAAGAAGCGGTACTCCAGCCTCCCCGGCCTTAAACGCCACACCCGAGAACTTATCTGGCGCGGGCCGCGCAAAACGTCCCGAAAGATCGTGCTGATCAGCACCCAGGATATTGATTGCAAAATGGCCACACGACAGGTAGTCCGCCAGGCTCGGAGCGTTGCGAGAAATACTCCAAAGCACCAGTGGCGGATCCAGCGATACCGATGAAAAGGAGTTGGCGGTCATGCCAACATTGCGCCCGTCAGGGGTGCGCGTGGTAATAACGGTCACACCGGTCGCAAACTTCCCGAGCAGATTACGCAGTTCGCGCGGGTCGCAGTCTTGTGCGTTGACCAGTTCGTGTTGGATAGATTCTGGACTAAATGCATTCATGATGAACTCCTGGCTCGATGGCGGCTCAAGCGGCCTGACGAGTCTTTTCCTGAATAAAGGCTTGGCAAGACTGGGCGTCGAACCACCAAGGTGCAAAATTGCGCGGATCATCGAAGCCGTTGGCGATGGCCGAAGCCAGGGGTTTTGACTGGCTGGCGGCGCCCAGCAATTCCAGCAGATGCTGAGGCGGTGGAGTCAGCATGGTGTTGGTCCACTTGACCACATGCTGGGCATAGCTCCAGTACTGCTCGAAAGTGTCGTGCATCCAGTCCGGGCCAAAATCTTGCGCACCACGAGCAACAATCGCATCCAGGTAAACCTTGCTGCACTTGGCGGCATTGTTCGAACCCTGGCCGGTAATCGGGTCGTTGACTACCAGAGCATCGGCCATGCCAAAGACCTTGCGGCCAGACGGCAGCGTCAATACCGGTTTACGCACCATCGGCGTGAATCTGCCGGACAAGAAGCCCTTGTCATCGGTCATTTCCACGGAGCGGCAGCGCTCCGCTTCCCAAGGGACGTAGCGATTGATCAGCTCCAGGCTTTTCTCAAGATGTTGCTCTGCAGACGTAATCCCCTGCCAGCAATCCATCGGCCCGCCCGGAATTCCTTCGAAAACCATGATTTCGCAAGGTCCGGTGGTCGTCAGGCAAGGAAACACAAAGTACTCGCCTACACCGGGAATCAAGTTGAAGCTGACCCGGGAAAACGGCGACATCGGTGTCATGCCCTTCACATAGGTCAATGACAGCGCTCTTTGCGGTTGCTGAAACTGAGTCCGCTCGGCATCTTTTTCAAACAGATTGACGATTTCGCCCTTACCCGCCGCCAGCAGTACCAGGTCATGGCTAGTCGACAGAAGCTCCAACTCGGCCACACCGACATCCTGAATAATGACCTCGCCGCCACGCTTCACGACCTCGTCCATCCAGACTGGCATTTTCAGGCGCTGATCGACTGATTGGGCGTAGCGTTCCAGCCGGGTACTCCAGCTGAACAGTGGCTCGTTTGGCTTCTCTGGGTCAGGCACTGCCAGGCCAATACCTTCTACGGCCGGGCACTGGTCTTCCCAAAAGTTCAGGCCCAAATCACGCTCACTTTGCAGGGCGGCGTTGAACATGCACTGACTGGACATCACTTTACCGTTGCGAATGTCCTCGCCATTACGATTAGTGGCCAGGGTCACATGGTAGCCCTTGGCGAGCAGGCCTAGAGCGAGTTGCAGGCCGGCTTGACCGGCTCCGACGATGGCGATTCGACGCATTGTTATTCTCCTGGTTATCGACGGTTACAGGTGCAGCATTCGGCAGTCGCCGAACAGGGTTTCTTGTTAGTGTTCGGTGTTACTCAGCAAGCCGTGGTATCGCCGGCAGGTTCTGTTCCGGTCCCATGACCGAGTAGCCTCCATCGACGGCATAATCCGCACCCGTCACAAAGCTGGCGGCTGGCGAACATAGAAACGCAACCACATTGGCCACTTCGCCGGGTTCTCCCAGACGGCCCAACAGGTGATAGGAAGCGGCGACCGCATCAGCCTTTTCGCGGTTACCACCACTGGCGTGGTCGATCACCCGCGACCAGGTCCAGCCTGGCGACACCGAATTAACGCGGATACCGTCGGCGGCCAGGTCCATCGCCATGCAGCGAGTCAGCTGCACCATGGCGGCCTTCGAGACTGGATAAAGCCAGCGCCCGGTCTGGGCACACTTGGCCGAGATGGACGTGAAATTGACAATCGCACCACGTCGGGCTTTAAGGTCCTGATGCACCGCTTGAGTTAATGCCACGGCTGAAACCAGGTTCACATCAAGTGCCTGTAGCCAATCCTGGCGGCTGGAAGCAAAGCCCTGGTCGCTGTAGGTGCAGGCGAGATTAATCAACAGGTCGACCCCACCAAAACGTGCCCGAACGTCTTCGACTGCATGGGCAATGAGTTCGTCATCCGTTACATCGAGATGAAAAAATGCGGCTCGCTCACCGAGCTCGGACGCCGTCCTGAGACCTGCTTCACGATCGATATCGAACAGCGCAACAACAGCACCGGCATCCATCAGCGCCCGTGCGACGGCGGAACCAATCAGGGTTGCGCCACCGCTGATCACGGCGACCTTATTCTGTAGATGAGACATGTCTTTCCCCTTACACCGGCTTGTCAGCGCTGGAAGCCCAACTCGGCATCAGCGTATTGGAGGGCAGTGACTCATCAAGCAACTTTTGCGCAGTCACCACACCCGCTACGGGTAGTCCGGTCGGGTCAAGCAGGCCGATCTGAACCAGCACGCTGGCCTGATCCCAGTAGATGTGTTCGTGATAGAGCTTCGGACCGCGGAACTTGACTACGCCAAGCATCGGGATCTCGACGTAGCGCCCGGTGGGCGCCACCCCGGGAAGCATCCAGTCGATCTCGGCGTCATGGGTAAAGCTCATGATGAATTCATCGACGATCTGTGATGCACCGACTGTGCGAGACAGTGGCGTCAACGCCATATCCTTGGGGTTGCCGTGGACGAAGTGATGCTGGTAGAAGCGGCTCAACTCTTTAGCACCCACGCCACCGGTCATGGTCGGGATGTGGTTGACGTAAGGTTCAGCGACCATGGTCGCCATGGTGGCAGGTACGTCCCGGGTATCGAACTCGTGACGGACATGCTCATCCCACAGGTCAGAGAGGTTGTAGTCTGGCCCTAGCTCTCTGCGTAATGCGGCAACAGTCCGCTCGTGGGCCAGAAGCGCTGATGGCTTGTGGTAGTGATGACCGCTGGGGCGAGCAAACGCGTGATCAACGCCCGGATAAACGTAGAGTTCAACACCCTTTTTATCGCCAAGGGCCTCCTTGATCGCGGAGCGGGCCTCTGCTGGACAGAACTGATCCTGTTCGGCCATATGGAGCACCAGACGCCCTTGAAGTCCTTCAATTTCCGAGAGCGCGGTTTCAATTCCTACGCCGTAGTAGCCAACGGCACAGGCCACCTCAGGCAACCGACAGGCCGCCAGGTAAGCCAGCTTGCCACCCAGGCAATAGCCGACAACGCCCAGGTCCCCCGGTTTACATTGAGGCAATGACTCCAATGCCTTCAGACTGGCACGGATATCATCAATGCCCAGCGCCTCGTCGAAGCCCTGGTAGAGCGCATAGGCACGACCGAACTCCGCTTCGGTGTAACCTAAATCGACACCAGGCTCTTGGCGCCAGTACAGGTCCGGAACCAGCACCGTATAACCTTCCTCGGCCAACAGGTCGGCAACTTCACGCATAGCCTGGTTAACGCCGAAGATTTCCTGGCAAAGCACCACACCCGGACCGCGACCATCGATAGAGGTCGCAAGGTAAGCCTGGAACTGACCGCCGGACGGAACCGGCACGCTGACATATTGGCCTTTCATCTCGAATCTCCAAGGGCTCAGGAACGTTGGATGTGATATTGGGCACCTTCTGCTGCACCGACTATCCGCTGAGTGCAACGCTTGTCCGAGGCCTGCAGGAAGTTATCCGGCAGGCTTTGCAGCACCAGCCGCAGCAGTGCCAATGGATGGGTCATGAAGCCGCGAACCTGTTCGCTGCTGCTTTTGCCGTACAGGCACCAGTTACAGAAGTGCTCGCAATTATTAGTCAGCAACCGGTAGTGATTTTCCCCCAGGCGCGAGAGTGCCCGGCGGATCACTTCCTCACCGTCGAACTGAGACATCGGGGCATCGTCGACCCACACTGGTTGCCCGCCAGCAAAACAGTCCAATGCCAACACTTCGACCGGACCGACCTGAAAACCTTTATGAAAGCCTGCGTAGTGCACGACTCGACGCCCGCCCAGATAAATTCCATGGTGGTAGTAACGACGTCTTGACGTGATGAGATGGCTGCCAGGCTGAACGTCTGCATTTTCCAGGTCGTCCCAGTTGCGCCATTGATGAGCGCTTGGAACAGGCTGTGTATGGGTAATGTTCATGGCGTTCAACCTCGCCGTCTGGCGGCTTCAACGAATCAACAAGCGTTGAAGTCATGGTGCGACCCTACCCTTGCCAGCACTATCCATCTGATGCTGTCGTTGTCCGCGAGCTGCGAAAATGTGTCGACGCCTTTGCCACATTCACCTATGCCTCGCCCCTCCAAAAAAAGTTGGACGTCCAGGATTTGCGGGAGGATTCTAAGAATTACCGACTACGCCACGCTGCGTCAGAATGCCACTGTCGTCGCTTGGCACACCAATTGCTGACTTAGGCAGAAAGCCCAATAAGGGCACAAAAAGAAACGGACATGCACACGGGTTATCCGGATAACGCAGCGATCATCCAGATCCTGCAAAACCTGGGTAACACCACCGTGCGACATGCCTTGAATCGTGCATGCAACTGAGGTGACCATGAGTCAGAATCTCATCGCACAGCGCTGCGCCAGCCTTTTCGACAGTGCGTCGCTGTTCACCCCGGAAAACCAATTGTTTCTGCTCAATGATCTGGAGGGCATCCGCGAGGGCGTCAGCGGCGTCTTCAAAAACCACGAATTGCGCTGCATCGACAGCACCGAGCGGGTCAGCGCACGGATGCACCACATCAACCGTGGGCGACTGTCCTTGAATCGATTGGAATACGGCGTCAACGTCTTTATCGACCCTGGTCGCCTCGAGGATTTTTTCCTGATCCAGGTACCCATCAAGGGACAAGCACGCATTCAATGCGCAGGACATGACTTCATTTCCACGCCGGAACGGGCCTCGCTGATCTCCCCTAATCTGCCGTTGTCGATGAGCTGGGAGGCTAACGCGCCACAATTGGCCTTGAGGATCGAGCGCAGTGAAGTCGAATACCATTGCGTCCAGCATCTGGGACACAATTTGGAAAGACCGTTGGAGTTCGATCCAGAACTCGACTTGACCACGCCTGGCGGTCACTACTTTCTCCAGCTAATCAGCATTTTGGCAGACGCTATCAAGCTGGATGACCATCCACTGCATCATTCGCTGGTACTCAAGCAGTTCGAGTCAATGCTGCTCGATGCTCTGGTTTACGGCCAGCCGAACAATCTTCGAGAACGACTGGACTGTGCCAGCAGACCCAGAGCGCCTTTACCCCACTTCGTTAAAAGAACCGAAGAATTCATGCGCGCTCACGCCGACCAACCGCTGAGCATCGAGCAATTGGCCGAACATGCCGGTGTGAGCGTTCGCACGCTGTTCGCCGGCTTCCGCGACTTTTGCGATACCACGCCCATGGCCTACTTGCGCAATTTACGGCTGGAACAAGTGCACCTTGAACTTTGCCGCCAGCAACAAGATTGTTCGGTCACAGATATCGCCTTCAAATGGGGTTTTGCTCATCTGGGGCGATTTGCTCAGGAGTATAAAAGACGCTACGGCGAAGCCCCCTCAACAACGCTCAGATTCCGTAGCTGAATTCAGAGAGCACAGGCAGAGTTGGCCGAACCCGCCCGCCAAGACTCGGTTTCAAGCCAACCTTTGCATTCCCCGCAACACACAATTGTCATCAATTCATTTGAAAGGCCCCTAATGGGAGGTGCATGCTAGAGGGCTTGCAATGAACTTATATCATTCCGAATGATAGTTACCTTCGGTTCATTCGATTCGTGCCATACAACCCCGCCAAGCATCATCCGTCCATCTCAATACATTGGCGGATGCATCCATGGAACAGTCACTCAAACATTTGCGCTTCCCCTTGGCCTTGTTGGCCGTGCTGGTGATGAGCGCCTGCGGCAAGACCCCGGACGCTGCCGCCACGATGCCCGCGGCCAAAGTCAGCGTGGCCAAGGTGCTGGAACAACCGGTCAACGAGTGGGACGAATTCACCGGGCGCCTTGAAGCGCCGGAAACGGTAGAGATTCGTCCACGGGTTTCCGGCCAGATCGATGATGTGGCCTTCACCGAAGGCGCGTTGGTCAAGAAAGGCGACCTGCTGTTCCAGATCGATCCGCGCCCCTTCCAGGCTGAGGTCCGCCGCCTCGAAGCCCTGGTTGCCCAAGCTCGCGCCACCGCCACCCGCAGCGAAAACGAATCCCAGCGCGGTGAACGCCTGCGCACCAGCAACGCGATTTCCGCCGAACTCGCCGACTCGCGCACCAGCGCGGCTCAAGAAGCCCGCGCCGCCGTCGGCGCCCTCCAGGCCCAACTGGACCTGGCCAAACTGAACCTGAGCTTCACCCGCGTCACGGCCCCAATCAGCGGCCGTGTCAGCCGTGCGGAAATCACCGCCGGCAACCTGGTGACCGCCGATACCACCGCGCTGACCAGCGTGGTGTCTACCGACAAGGTCTACGCCTACTTCGACGCCGACGAGCGTGTCTTCCTTAAATACACCCAGCTCGCCCGCCAGGGCCAACGCGGCGCAACCACGCCGGTTTACCTCGGCCTGTCCAATGAAGACGGCAACCCGCACCAGGGCCAGATGAACTTCGTCGACAACCAGGTCAACCCGAAGACCGGCACCATCCGCGGTCGCGCGGTGTTCGACAACAGCGACGGCACCTACACCCCGGGTCTTTATGCACGCCTGAAACTGGTGGGCAGCGGCACTTACTCCGCGGTGTTGATCAACGACGAAGCGGTCGGTACCGACCTGGGTAAAAAGTTCGTGCTGGTGATGGATGCCGACAACAAAACGGCTTATCGCCCTGTCGAGCTGGGTCCAAAGATCGAAGGTCTGCGCATCGTGCGCAGCGGCCTGAACAAAGACGACACCATCATCGTCAAGGGTTTGCAACGGGTTCGCCCTGGTTCACCGGTCACCCCTGAAGTGATCCCGATGGCCAGCCAGGAAACCCTCGCGGCGCTGGCTCAACAACGACAAGCGCTGGAAGCCAGCAACCTGCCCCAAGTCGCACCTGCCAAGGTCGCGCCGGGTACGGTTGTGAAAGTGGCTGCTGCGACTCCACGCGGTTAAGGGATCTCTACGATGAATTTTTCCCAATTCTTCATTTCACGGCCGATCTTTGCAGCGGTACTGTCGCTGCTGATCCTGATCGCCGGCGCCATCTCGCTGTTCCAGTTGCCGATCAGCGAATACCCGGAAGTCGTGCCGCCGACCGTTGTGGTCCGTGCCAACTTCCCGGGTGCCAACCCTAAAGTCATCGGTGAAACCGTGGCCGCTCCTTTGGAGCAAGCCATCACCGGCGTCGAGAACATGCTGTACATGTCCTCGCAGTCCACCGCTGACGGCAAGATCACGCTGACCATCACCTTTGCACTGGGCACCGACCTGGACAACGCGCAGGTGCAGGTTCAGAACCGCGTGACCCGGACCGAGCCCAAACTTCCCGAGGAAGTGACGCGCATCGGTATCACTGTGGACAAGGCGTCGCCCGACCTGACCATGGTTGTGCACTTGACCTCGCCGGACAAACGCTACGACATGCTTTACCTGTCCAACTACGCCTTGCTCAACATCAAGGATGAGTTGGCGCGTCTGGGCGGTGTCGGTGACGTGCAGCTGTTCGGTATGGGCGATTACTCGCTGCGGGTATGGCTCGATCCGAACAAGACTGCTTCGCGTAACCTGACCGCCACCGATGTGGTCACCGCGATTCGTGAACAGAACCGTCAAGTGGCGGCCGGTGCCCTGGGCGCTCCGCCTGCGCCGAATGCCACCGCGTTCCAGCTGTCGGTGAACACGCAAGGCCGTTTGGTTTCCGAAGAAGAGTTTGAGAACATCATCATTCGCTCCGGCGAAAATGGTGAAATCACTCGTCTGAAAGACATCGCTCGCGTCGAACTCGGCTCCAGCCAATACGCCCTGCGCTCCCTGCTGGACAACCAGCCGGCGGTGGCGATCCCGATCTTCCAGCGCCCTGGCTCCAATGCGATCCAGATCTCCAACGATGTTCGGGAGAAAATGGCCGAGCTGAAGAAGAACTTCCCGGAAGGCATGGACTTCAGCATCGTCTATGACCCGACAATCTTCGTGCGCGGCTCGATCGAAGCGGTGGTTCACACCCTCTTCGAAGCGCTGATCCTGGTTGTGCTCGTGGTGATCCTGTTCCTGCAAACCTGGCGCGCCTCGATCATCCCATTGGTGGCGGTGCCGGTTTCGCTGATCGGTACGTTTGCCGTGATGCACCTGTTCGGCTTCTCATTGAACGCCCTGTCGCTGTTCGGGCTGGTACTGGCCATCGGTATCGTGGTCGACGATGCGATTGTGGTGGTGGAGAACGTCGAGCGAAACATCGGGCTCGGATTAGCCCCTGTAGAAGCCACCAAGCGTGCGATGCGTGAAGTGACCGGCCCTATCATCGCGACGGCGCTGGTGTTGTGCGCAGTGTTTATCCCGGCTGCGTTCATCTCCGGGTTGACCGGGCAGTTCTATAAACAGTTCGCCCTGACGATTGCGATCTCGACCGTGATCTCGGCCTTCAACTCGTTGACCTTGTCGCCGGCTCTGGCTGCGGTATTGCTCAAGAGTCATGACGCGCCGAAAGACCGTTTTTCCAAGGTTCTGGACAAAATCTTCGGCGGTTGGTTGTTCCGTCCGTTCAACCGTTTCTTTGACAAGGCCAGCCACGGCTATGTCGGCACCGTGGGCCGGGTTATCCGCAGCAGCGGTATCGCCCTGCTTGTGTATGCCGGCCTGATGGTGTTGACGTTCTTCGGTTTCTCCAATACCCCGACCGGTTTCGTACCTGGCCAGGACAAGCAATACCTGGTGGCCTTCGCGCAACTGCCGGATGCCGCGAGCCTGGACCGTACCGAAGACGTGATCAAGCGCATGTCCGACCTGGCCCTGAAACAGCCTGGCGTGGAAAGCGCGGTGGCCTTCCCGGGTCTGTCGATCAACGGGTTCACCAACAGCCCTAACTCCGGCATCGTGTTCGTGACCCTGAAACCGTTCGACGAGCGCAAGGATCCGAGCATGTCCGCCGGTGCGATTGCCGGTGCATTGAACGGCCAGTACGCCGGGATTCAGGAAGCCTACATGGCGATCTTCCCGCCGCCGCCGGTACAAGGCCTGGGCACCATTGGTGGTTTCCGCCTGCAGATCGAAGACCGGGGCAACCTGGGCTATGACGAGCTGTACAAAGAAACCATGAACATCATCACCAAAAGCCACAGCGTGCCGGAACTGGCCGGCCTGTTCACCAGCTACACAGTGAACGTGCCGCAGGTCGATGCCGCCATTGACCGGGAAAAAGCCAAGACCCACGGCGTTGCCGTCAGTGACATCTTCGACACCCTGCAGATCTACCTGGGTTCGCTGTATGCCAACGACTTCAACCGCTTCGGTCGCACCTATCAGGTCAACGTTCAGGCTGAGCAGCAGTTCCGTCTCGAATCGGACCAGATCGGTCAGTTGAAAGTCCGTAACAACCGGGGCGAGATGATTCCGCTGGCGACCTTCATCAAGGTCAGCGACACCTCCGGGCCGGACCGCGTGATGCACTACAACGGCTTCATCACCGCTGAAATCAACGGTGCCGCAGCCCCCGGCTACAGCTCCGGCCAGGCCGAGAAAGCCATCGAGAAACTGCTCAAGGACGAATTGCCCAACGGCATGACCTACGAGTGGACCGACCTGACCTACCAGCAGATTCTGTCCGGCAATACGGCGCTGTTCGTGTTCCCGCTCTGCGTACTGCTGGCGTTCCTGGTACTCGCGGCTCAATACGAAAGCTGGAGCCTGCCACTGGCGGTGATCCTGATCGTACCGATGACCCTGCTGTCGGCCATTACCGGTGTGATTGCCTCGGGCGGTGACAACAACATCTTCACCCAGATCGGTTTGATCGTACTGGTGGGACTGGCCTGTAAGAACGCGATTCTGATCGTCGAGTTTGCCAAGGATAAACAGGAAGAAGGCCTCGGCCCGCTGGCAGCGGTGCTGGAAGCTTGCCGTCTGCGTCTGCGGCCGATCCTGATGACCTCCTTCGCGTTCATCATGGGTGTGGTGCCTCTGGTCTTCTCCAGCGGTGCCGGTGCTGAAATGCGTCATGCCATGGGTGTGGCGGTGTTCTCCGGGATGCTCGGGGTGACCTTCTTCGGTCTGTTGCTGACGCCGGTGTTCTACGTACTGATTCGTAACTTTGTGGAGCGCGGTGAAGCGCGCAAAGCGGCCAAGGCACTGAAATTGGAAAAGCAACTGGAGGCGCAACAATGAGCCTGAAAGCCTTCCTGCCGAGCCTTCTGGTGCTGGCCCTGAGTGCCTGTGCCGTCGGCCCGGACTACAAAACCCCAACCACGGAGGCGGCCAACATCACGGCCGCCACCGATGGCAGCGCCGGTCAGAAGAACTTCGACCGCGCCCGTTTCGAAGGTATCTGGTGGCAGCAGTTCGACGATCCGACCCTCAACCAGTTGGTGACGCAATCCTTGCAAGGCAACCGTGATTTGCGCGTGGCCTTCGCTCGCTGGAAAGCGGCCCGGGCGATTCGCGATGACGCCAGCAATGACGCCATGCCGACCATCACCAGCCGCGCCAGCAGTGATCTGGCCAAAGGACAGATTCCCGGCCAGACCACTAAACGCGTCAGCAGTGAACGCTATGACCTGGGCCTGGACATGGCCTGGGAACTGGACTTGTTCGGTCGCATCCAGCGCAACCTGGAATCCAGCGACGCTGAACAGCAGGCCGCCGAAGCCGATCTTTACCAACTGCAAGTCACCATGATTGCCGAACTGGTGGACGCCTATGGCCAACTGCGCGGCGCACAGTTGCGGGAAAAGATCGCCCTGGCCAACCTGAACAACCAGCAGGAGTCGCGCAAGATCACCGAAAGCCTGCGTGATGCCGGTGTCGGCGATCAGCTGGACGTGGTTCGCGCCGATGCACGCCTGGCCTCTGTCGAAGCCAGCGTGCCGCAACTGCAGGCCGAACAGGTTCGTCAGCGCAACCGCATCGCCACCTTGCTGGGTGAGCGTCCAGACAAGCTGACCGTCGACCTGAGTCCAAAAGACTTGCCAGCGATCGCCAAGGCACTGCCCATTGGTGATCCGGGCGAACTGCTGCAACGGCGTCCGGACATTCGCAGCGCCGAACGCCAACTGGCGGCCGCCACCGCCCGCATCGGCGTGGCCAAAGCTGATTTGTTCCCGCGGGTCAGCCTCAGCGGCTTCCTCGGTTTCACCGCCGGGCGCGGGTCGCAGATCGGTTCCTCGGCGGCCAACGCTTGGGCACTGGGCCCAAGCATTACCTGGGCGGCGTTTGACCTGGGCAGTGTGCGCGCCCGTTTGCGCGGCGCCGATGCTGAAGCCGAAGGCGCCCTGGCGACCTACGAGCAGCAAGTACTGCTGGCGCTGGAAGAATCGGAAAACGCCTTCAGCGATTACGGCAAACGTCAGCAGCGCCTGATCTCGCTGATTCGTCAAAGCGAATCAAGCCGCGCCGCCGCGGACCTGGCCGACATTCGCTACCGCGAAGGCACCGTGGACTTCCTCGTGCTGCTCGATGCCCAGCGTGAGCGCCTCGCAGCCGAAGACACCCAGGCCCAGGCCGAAGTCGATTTGTATCGCGGCATTGTCGCGATCTACAAAGCCCTTGGCGGCGGCTGGCAACCAGAGACGGTCGCCAGCAAGTAACGTTTTATAGAGCTCCTTTGGTTGGCCGCAACCAACCAATTCTTTTGCCCCGCGCCTCATTCGGTCGCGGGGCTTTTTTTGTCTGCACGCCGTGCTGGAGTCACCCCCCCCTGTGGGAGCGGGCTTGCTCGCGAATGCGATGTATCAGCCGCAGAATATCTATTGGATGTACCGGCCTCTTCGCGAGCAAGCCCGCTACCACATGGGGTTAGTGTGTTGTCTTGTTATCTCGGTGATCTTCCACAGTCACGGTGGCCGTGGTCCCGGCACGCAGGCGGTTTTTGGCGACATAGTCGGCGTCGATTTGAATCCGTACCGGCACCCGTTGCGCCAGCTTCACCCAAGTGTAACTGGGGTTGATGTTGGCCAGCAGGCGACTGCCGGGGGAGTTCTCGCGGTCGGCGATAGCAAAAGCGATGCTCTGCACGGTGCCGCCGAAGGTCTCGCCGCTCATCAACTCGACCTTTACCCGGTCGCCCTCCTCTATTCGTGGCAGTTTTGTTTCTTCAAAGTAGCCGCTGATATAAAACGAGTCGCTGTCCACCAGTGCCAATAACGCCCCTCCAGCAGTGGCGTAATCACCCTGACGAGTCAGCAGATTGGTCACGTAACCACTGACCGGCGCTGCGACCCGCGTGCGTTGCAAGTCCAGTTCAGCCTGGGTCAATGCGGCGATCGCCAGCTGCACATTGGCTTGTGCCAGGCCCAGATTCGCCTGATTGCGCAACAGCTCCGCCTGCGCCACAGCCACTTCGGTACTGGATTTTTCCCATTCTTCGCCGGAGATCGCGAAACCCTGTTTGAGGGTTCGACGGCGCCGTTCTTCGCTTTGGCGCTGCCTGAGTAGCGCTTCGCTGGAGACAATCGTCGCTTCGGATTGGCCCAGCGTGGCTTTTGCGACTTCCACCGCACGCTTGGCATGCTCCACCGCCAGCGTATAACGAGCCGGGTCGATCTCCAGCAGCAACTGGCCTTTCGTAACATGCTGGTTGTCTTGAACGCTCAGGCTGACGATGCGGCCCGAGACATCGGCGGACAATGTCACCACATCGGCGCGAACCCGCGCATCCCGGGTCCAGGGGGCGCGGGTGTAATGTTCCCAGGCGAACCAGCCGAGCACGAAGGCCAGCAATACCACCGCCACAGTCACGAGTCGGGCAAGGATCTTCTTCAAGGCATCAAGCTCCCATCACCAGAATCAGCGTCGCGCAAACACACGCGTACAGCGCACCTTCGAACAAGGCTTCATGCCAGACAAAACGCAGCACGCCAAAGCGGCGCAAGACCCAGTCCAGCAAAAGGAAAATCGGCAGGGCCAGCAGTAACGCCTGGGCAATCGGCGGCAAGTAGACGCCCCCCAATTCAAAATCAATGGGCAAGGGCTGGCTCTCCTTCCGTTTGAGCAGGTTGAAAGTATTTGCGATGTCGTTCCAGAAACGACACCACGATCAACAACGCCACGCGCATCCTGAATACCGACCACAGGTGTTCATGAACATCTAAATGCAAGTCGTCCATTTCATCGCCCAAGACACGCAAGTTTGCGAGCAACTGCTCAAGGTCAATCCCGGGCCGCCCAGAGATCAATCGTCCTGTCTCACGCACGGCAGCCAGCAAACGGTTTTGCTGTTCTGTACTCAGCAACGTGTTGCTTTGCCCCTGTTGCCTGAGCTGGTTCAAGGCCACACCCAGTGCCATGCACCCAAGGCTGACTTCGAACAGCTCGCTGGAGTGCTTGTCGTTGGTCGCCGGCAATAGTCCCAGCATCATGGTCAGGCGATCGACCATACGGCTTTCAAACGTAAATTGCTGTTCATCGGTGGCCGGCGTCTTCAGCAAAGCGTAAACCTGCTCGCAGTTTTCATTGAACAGCCGGCGTATCCGCAAAACGGGCCTGAACGGGAAGATCAAGGCGTAGACACTGAGCGCCAGCGCGGAGGCGCTGACATACGCACCGGCAAACTCGAACCACTGAATGGCACTGTTCTGGCCGATTTCTGTGTTTTGCGGACCCAGCAACAGAATGGTCGTCAGCCCAAGACCAATGCCTGTACCCGTGGTTGACGGACTGGCCAGCCCCACCGCGACGGCATATAGCAATGGGGCAAGCAACAAGGCGAGTAACTCGAAGTCACTGATCATCGGTACCAGCATGAACAGATAGAGCGCCGACACTACCAAAGCCAGACCCTGCCCCCTGGCAAAGCTTTGCGCGGCCAGCAACGGTCGCGGAAAAGTCGCCATCAGCGAACAGAGAATCCCCACCACAATCATCCCACCACGGGCCCCGTCCCAAGCAGTCTCGATCCAGATCAGACCGGCCACCAGCAACGCGGCAAATGCCCGGATTGCATTCATTGCCGCCAAAGTGAAGTCCAAATGCAGCGGATTTTCCTGGCCACGGAACACACAACTGGCTTCACGCCCTTCCTGAATCGCGTCGCTCAGTTCCAGAATCTGCGCCAGTTGCTCTAACATCCGTGCCTGCTCCCAGCGCAGTGCCCAGGCCAATGAACGCAGGGTGGCAGGCATCGTCTCGGTGAGTTGTTCGGCCTTGTAGGCCTGGTCATCGAAACGCTGTTGCAGCGCGGAAAAATGGTGCCGCGCCTCGGTCGACAGTGAACGCCCTTGCAGGGCCAGCTCATCGAGAAACGCCAGTTCTTCGGCGCGCAAACGCTGTATCTCTTCCGGCAATGCGCCTTCCCAGCGTTCGGTGAGCAATAGCCGCTGGTGACGCAGGGCCGTCAACCGCGAAGTCAGCAGCACCAGTTGATTGCCGAGCAACTGCACCAGACTATTGGCGCTGCGCAACCGTGGCGCATCGTAATATAAATGCCGACGTACCCCTTCCAGAGCACTGATTGCGCCGAGCAGTTGCATTTGCCGCCGATGGAAATCGGTTTCGCTTTCTTCGGTTCGGATGACGGCAGCAGCGTGGGTCGCGAGCAGCTTGATGACCTGATCGATCTTGGCGAAGTAATCCCGCGCCACCGCTTCCGGCCGCGCCGTGAGAAGGCTGACCACGCACACGCAAGCCACCGCCAAAAGCGTCTCGGTCACACGAGTGACGGCCAGCAGGAACGTGCCCTCCTGATCGGGCACCGCCAGCAGCGCCACGACCACCGCCGTGTACCCGCTCAGGACAAATGCCTGGGAACTGGTGTAGCGCAACAAGGTTCCGCCGGCGGTACAGAATGCCAACCACAAGGCCAGGGTGAGGATGAAAGGCAGGGGCGCCTGGGGAAAGATCGCCATGATCAACACCGCCACCACTGCTCCGAGCGTGGTGCCGATGACCTGGCCGAAACTTCGGGCCAAGGCCATGCCGCCCAATGGCTGGCTGACGATAACCACCGCCATGATCGACCACTTGGGCTGTTCAAGGTCGAACAGGAAGGCCAGATACAATGTCAGCAGTCCGGCCACAATGGTTCTCAGGGCGAACAGCAGCACTTCTCGTCCGGGGTTGAGTATCGCCTTGAAATATTGAAGCAGTGGTTGCATGGGAGCGCTCATTGAGTCATCTCCAGCAAGCGTAGTCATTGCTTCAGTGCCTCGACAGGTTTCGGTGTCGACAAAACCTGTAGGCAAATTCGCTGATGAATACGCCTACCTTGATAGAGCCTGTCGATTAGTTCGTCAGCCATAGCAATTGGACGGCCCTTCCTCCGCCCCTTAGGCTGACACTGCTGCGAAAGCGCCACTCTCTATATAAAGTTGCTGCCCATGATTGTGCGTCCCAAGCCGAACCTGATCGGCATGTTGTTTTCCCTTAAAGGCTCGATTGCCAAGCGCATTGCCTTGCGCAGTCTATTGGTGACCCTGCTCGCGTCGGTCATTGTATTGGTGGAGACTTGGCACCCGGCCTATTTTTCCAAGGTCAATGCCACACCCTTCACCCTGCTGGGCTTGGCGCTGTCGATCTTCATGAGCTTTCGCAACAACGCTTGCTACGACCGTTGGTGGGAGGGTCGCAAGCAACTGGGGCAACTGATCATCGAAGTACGCTCGTTGATTCGCGAAACCCAAGGATTGATGGCTGCGGCCGAACGTGAACTTCTGCTGCGTGAACTCTGCGGCTTCGCCCATGGCTTGATCGCCCGCCTGCGCTTTGAAAACGAGATGAGCGCGATCAAACCGTGGACGCAAGAAGCCGTAGACGCAAAGCACCCGAACATCACCGACGCACTCTTGCAGCGAATCGGTGCTCGGTGTTCAGCGTTGGCCGGGCGCGGCCAGATCAGTGAATGGCGCTATACCCAACTGGAAACCCGACTGGTCAGCCTCAGCCAGGTCCAGGCCAGTTGTGAGCGAATCAAAAGCACGCCACTGCCCTTCCCTTACACCCTGTTGCTGCACCGCACCATTTATCTGTTCTGCATCCTGTTGCCATTTGCCATGGCCGAACCCCTTGGCTGGCTGACACCGGTGATCACCGCCATTGTCAGCTACACCTTTTTTGGCCTCGACGAAATCGGCGACGATCTGGAAGACCCGTTCGGCTTCGATGAGAACGATCTGCCGTGCAATGCAATTATGCGCATGCTGGAGCGCGAAGTGCTGGCAGCACTGGGGCAAACCGCGTTGCCACCCGCCCTTGAGCCCGTCGACTACGTGCTGAACTAAGCTTGGGTTTGACTCACAGCCCGGCCTGACCGAAGCTGGAGGCTTTGCAAAAGCCTGCCAGCTCCCGGATTCCTGCATGCCTCAGTCCCGCCGCTACTTGCTCATCAGCCTCTGCGTACTGTTTGCCCTCGTCCTCGCCTGGTTTTTCCTGCGTAGCACGACACCCGTGGTGCCGGCGGCGATCAAGCATGGCTACAGCGAAGCACTGGCCCAGGCACGCACGGGTCAACCGGGCGCGGCGCGGGTGCTTTATCAGCAATTGGGTCGTCCTGACCTGTCGACCAAGCGCCGTGTCTGGCTGCATGCAGAACTGCCCAACTACCCAAGCCCGCAAGCCCTGAAGCTGGCGGATGCGGACCTGCAACACCCCTCGGCGGATGTGCGCATCGCAGCGATCAAAAGCATCAATGGGTTGGTGCCCAGTGGGCAGCGCAGCCTGTTGCTGGGGCCTTTGCTCGATGACAGCGATCCGAGCGTGCGGTTTGCGGCGGTCAATGCCTTGCTGGGCCTGACGCCGGATGAGCTGGGGTTGTATTTCGGCCCCTTGGAGCAAGCCATCGATGCCTGGGAGCAACTCCTCAAGGGTCAGCCGGAAAGCGCCGAAACACAATATCAACTGGCGCGCCTGCATTTGCACAATGCCGAGCTGAAGGATGCGCAGCAGGCATTGGAACGCACGTTGCAACTGGAGCCCGGTAACCTGCCGGCACTGGTGATGCAGATCGAAGTGCTGGATAAACAGGGCCAAAGCGATGCCGCCAGGCAATTGTTGGCGAAACAGTTAAAGGCCCAGCCTGACTCGGCCTACCTGCAACATGCGCTGGGGCTTTGGTTGCTGCATCACGGGCAAAGTGAATTCGCCCTGCTCGGCCTGTCCAAGGCCGTGGAGCTTGAGCCGGACAACAAGGATTACCGCTACGACCTGGCCACCACGCTGCATGCTGAGCAAGAGCTGGAAGCGGCGCAGAACCAGCTACAGGAAATCGTCCAGCGCCACCCGGCCGATCGCAAGGCGCGCGTGTTGCTGATCAACTATTGGAAGGAAAGCGGACAGTTGCAGAACGTTCAGATCCTGCTGGCACAGCTGGAGCAACTCAATCCGGATGATCCGGCGTTGCAGCAAGGGCTTTAAAAGATCGCCTCTGTAGCAGCTGCCGAAGGCTGCTACAAATCAGAGCAAGAAAAGGTGAACCGCCGTCTCGGCGAAAGGTCAAGTGATCAGGCAGTCCATTCAGGCACTTGCAGCCTGCTGCCTCGCTTCCCCTAGTCATGAGAGGGCATTTCTTGTCTACATCTAACGAGTTGATCAGTGCAAAAGCCGCCACCGGCATTGAAGGTCTGGATGACATCCTGGCCGGTGGATTGTCCCGCGGCCACGTGTTCTTGCTGGAGGGTGAACCCGGAACCGGCAAAACCACCGTCGCATTGCATTTTTTGCTGGCTGGCGCCCGTGCCGGCGAGCGCTCGTTGTACATCACCCTGTCGGAAACCGAGCGCGAGCTGCGCCAAGGGGCGTTGTCCCACGGCTGGGAGCTGGATGAGAACATCCACATCTTCGAGCTGACGCCGCCGGAAAGCCTGCTCAATGCCGAGCAACAGCAGAGTCTGCTGTATTCCTCGGACCTGGAGCTGGGCGAAGCCACCAAACAGATTTTCGAGGCGGTCGAACGGGTCAAGCCGACCCGCGTCGTGGTCGACAGCCTGTCCGAAATCCGCCTGTTGGCCCAAAGCTCTTTGCGCTACCGCCGACAGATTCTGGCCATCAAGCATTACTTCGTGCGCTACGAGGCCACGGTGCTGCTGCTGGATGACCTGACCACCGAAGCCCTCGACAAAACCGTGCACAGTGTGGCCCACGGGGTGATTCGCCTCGAAGAATTGACGCCCAATTACGGCGCCGAACGCCGGCGCATTCGCGTGGTGAAGTATCGCGGTCAGAAGTACCGGGGTGGTTTCCATGACTTCACCATCATGGGTGACGGTGTGCATGTCTTCCCGCGCCTGGTGGCGGCCGAACATCGCGGGCGCTATATCCGCCAGCAATTGACCAGTGGCATCCCGGAAATGGATGCCCTGCTCGGTGGCGGTATCGAGACGGGCTCAAGCACCCTGATCCTCGGCCCGGCCGGTACCGGCAAATCCCTGATCTCGATGATCTTCGCCGCTGCGGCAGTGGCCCGTGGCGAAAAGGCTGCGTTGTTCATTTTCGATGAAGAGTTGGGGCTGCTGTTCGAGCGGATGAAAAACATCGGCATCGACCTGAAGGCACTGGAAGACACCGGCAATCTGCTGATCGAGCAAGTGGACGCCGCCGAATTGTCCCCCGGCGAGTTCTCCTACCGGGTTCGTCGTTGTGTCGATGAACGCAATATCAAAACAGTGGTGATCGACAGTATCAACGGCTATCAAGCGGCAATGCCCGAAGAAAATGCCCTGGTGCTGCACATGCACGAGTTGCTGCTGTACCTCAATCGCCAAGGCGCCGCGACATTCATGACCGTCGCCCAGCATGGGCTGGTCGGTGACATGCAGGCCCCCGTCGACATTACCTATCTCGCCGACACGGTCATTCTGCTGCGCTACTTCGAAGCCCTGGGCAAGGTTCGCCGAGCGATCTCGATCATCAAAAAACGTACCGGCAGCCACGAATCGACCATCCGCGAATACCGCATCAGCAGCCAGGGCATGACCATCGGTAAACCACTGGATGCATTCCAGGGTGTATTGCGTGGTGTGCCCACTTACCTGGGCGCGAGCAATCCGCTGCTTGAGGAAGATGCCCAGTGACGGTCATGGAGGCAATGTCCGAGCGTGCGATCATTCTTGCGCCGTTGGGACGCGACAGCCAGATCGCGCTGATGATGCTCAACGAGGCAGGGTTCGACGGGGTCATCACCCGGGATCTGGGCGCGTTGTGCAATGAGCTGTCGCTAGGTGCCGGCCTGCTGGTGATTGCTTGCGAGGCTTTATTGGGCGCCGACCTTGAACCGCTGCTGGGTCTGATCGAACAGCAACCGGCGTGGTCGGATCTGCCGATCGTGCTGCTGACCCACCACGGTGGCCCGGAGCAGAACCCTGCGTCGCGACTTGGTTCGCAGTTGGGTAACGTGACTTTCCTTGAGCGCCCGTTCCATCCGGTCACGCTGATCAGCCTGGTCACCACGGCGTTGCGCGGGCGACGACGGCAGTATGAAGCCAGGGACCGGTTGATTGATCTGAGCCAAAGTGAACTGCGCCTGCAAAACACTCTGGAAACCCTCGAGCAACAGGTCGAGGAACGCACCGCACAACTGCGCCTCAACGAGGAGGTCCTCAGGCAGTCGCAGAAAATGGAAGCGGTCGGCCAACTCACCGGCGGCATTGCCCACGACTTCAACAACATGCTGACCGGCATCATCGGCAGCCTGGAACTGCTGCGTCGACGCCTGGCGCGCGGACGCACCGAAGACCTGGACAGTCTGATCGATCTTGGAGTGACCTCCGCCAACCGCGCGGCGGGTCTGACGCATCGTCTGCTGGCGTTCTCTCGGCGTCAGTCGCTGGATTCAAAACCGGTGCAGATGAACACCCTTGTGGTGTCCATGGGCGAGCTGTTGCTACGCAGCATCAACGAAAGCATTCACCTGGAAATGCAGCTGGACGAGCAACTGTGGGTCGCCGAGGCAGACCCCAACCAACTTGAAAGCGCCCTGCTCAACCTGGTGCTCAATGCCCGGGATGCCATGCCCGACGGCGGAAAGCTGCTGGTCAAAACCTCCAATCAGCATCTGGATACGGGATTCACCGCGGCACACAGCAATCTGCAACCGGGCGATTACATCGTCCTGAGCGTCACCGATACCGGTTACGGCATGCCGCAAAGCACCATCAACCGGGCCTTTGACCCTTTCTTCACGACCAAACCCATCGGCCAGGGCACGGGTCTGGGGTTGTCGATGATTTACGGTTTCAGCAAGCAGTCTGGCGGCCACGTCAGCATTCACAGTGAAGTCGGAAAAGGCACCACGGTCAGTCTGTTTTTGCCGCGCTTCAGCGGGGAACTGCTCGAGGACACCCAAGTTGATGCCCAACACGCTCCTTACGCCCGGGATGGCGAAACCGTGCTGATCGTCGAAGACGATCCCGCCGTGCGAGTTCTGGTCAGTGCCGTATTGAGTGAATTGGGCTACGCCTTCGTTGAAGCGTGCGACGCCGACAGCGCCGTGCCGATTCTCGACTCCGGTCAGCGAATCGACCTGTTGATCAGCGACGTGGGGCTGCCGGGCATGAACGGCCGGCAACTGGCGGAAATCGGCCGGCAGTATCGGCCTGATCTCAAGGTATTGTTCATCACCGGGTATGCCGAACACGCCGCCGTGCGCGGTGGCTTTCTTGACCCCGGCATGCAGATGATCACCAAGCCGTTCACCTTCGATTTGTTGACGGCGAAGGTGCGGGAGATGATCAGAATCTGAGAGATTCTCGTGTAGGAGCTGCCGAAGGCTGCGATCTTTTGATCCTGGGCCGTCGCGCGAGCGCCAAAAAAATCAAAAGATCAAAAGATCGCAGCCTGCGGCAGCCCCTACGGGGGCCCGCCGTCTTCAGGACAGCATGTCCTGCATGATCTTTTGCAACATATCCAGATCGAAGGGCTTGTCCAGGATCGGTGCTTTGCGGGTGATCGGGCTGTCGGTCTCGCGAATTTCCTGCGAGTAGCCGCTGATGAAAATGACCTTGAGCTCCGGTCGCAGCTTCACGGCGGGCTCGGCGATCTGCACGCCAGTGATTCCCCCCGGTAAGCGGAAGTCGGTGATCATCATGTCCAGATGCGGCTTGCTCGCAAGAATTTCAAAGGCCTGCTCGCCGTTCTCGGCTTGCAGCACCCGGTACCCCTCACCCGACAAGTAAGCAGACAGCACCATCAAGATCGAAGGGTCATCCTCGACGATCAGTACCACATCTTGTGCATCTTCACTCATGGAAAGCCTTTGTTCGGTCAATAGCTGCTGATACGACCGTGCGGTCACTCAGAGGTTGCGTTTATCGGGCTGTTTTCCTGCAGCGGCAGACAAACGCGAAACAAGGCGCCTTCGCCAATCCGGCTCTCGACAGTGATGGAGCCACCGTGGGCGGCGACAATCTGCTCCGAAATAAACAGCCCCAGGCCCAGCCCCGCTACAACGGACTGGGCGGACACCCGTTCGAACTGCTGGAAAATGCGCTGCTGATTCTCTTCACTGATCCCGATACCGCGATCCTGAACCTCAACCCACGCTTGCCCGTCCTGATTGTACACGCGTACGTCGATCAGGCTCTTGGCACCATAACGCAGCGCATTGGTCAACAAGTTGGAAATCACTTGTTCGATACGGAACTCGTCCCAGTGGCCCACCACCGGCTGCTCGGCCGTCAAGGTCATCGACGACTCGGCGGCCTCGACCTGCGGGGCAAAGTTCTGCAGAAGGTTGTTCACCAGTTGCACAAGGTCAAACCGACTGGGGCGGATCGACAGCTTACCGGTGCGGATCCGCGATACATCGAGCATGTCTTCGATCAGGCGGATCAGGCTTTTGATCTGCCGCTCGTCGCGGTCGACCATGGCGTGCATCTTGTCCAGCGTGAATGCTGCAGCGTTATTCCGGGCCAGGTGCATTTTACGCAACTGGGTCTCAAGAATCAGGCCATTGAGCGGCGTACGGACTTCATGAGCCACGATAGACATGAAGTCATCACGCATGCGCACCGCCTGCTCCAGCTCATTCTGGGTGTTCTGCAACTGTTTGAGCAGCGCCTCCTGCTCCCGGCGACTTTGCTCCAGCGCTTCGACCTGATGCTTCATCGCTTTGCTCTGGCGATACAGGTCGACAAAGACATTGACCTTGCTCTTGACCGCATGAACGTCCAGCGGCTTGTGCAAGAAATCTACCGCACCGCTTTCATAGCCCTTGAACGCGTAATTAAGCTCGCGGCCGGCGGCACTGACGAACACAATCGGGATATTTTTGGTTTTTTCCGTGCCGCGCATCAACTCGGCCAGCTCGAAGCCGTTCATGCCGGGCATCTGCACATCGAGAATGGCCATGGCGAATTCATGCTGCAGCAACAGCGACAAGGCTTCGTCGGCGGACAGGGCTTTGTAGACGATACGGTCTTCACGCCTGATCAATGCATCGAGCGCCAGAAGGTTTTCCGGCAGGTCGTCGACGATCAGTAATTTGGCCAGGACATTACTTAACATACGATTCGTTCCAGCTCGACAAACAGACGGCCAATGCCGCGAAGATCCAGCCGATGAGTATCCAGCACTGCCCTATTCATGATTTGCGATAGATCCGTTCTGGTTTGACCAATGCTTCAAATTGATTGCCATAGGCCGAGAAATCCAGGGTTTCCTTACTGCCCAGCGCCAGAAAACCCCGATGACACAGCGATTCGTGAAACAAGCCCAACGCACGGCCCTGAAGTTTTTTATTGAAATAAATCAATACATTACGACATGAAATTAATTGAGTTTCCGAGAACACACTGTCGGTGGCCAGGCTGTGATCGGCGAAGGTCACGTTGTCGCACAGGCTCTTGTCGAAAATCGCATAACCATAGGCCGCCGTGTAGTAATCGGCGAACGACCGCTGACCACCCGCCTGCTGGTAGTTGTGAGTGTAGGCCCGTACGTTCTCCAGGGAGAAAATCCCCTGCCGCGCTTTATCCAGCGAGTGCGGGTTGATGTCGGTGGCATAGAGGATGGTGCGATCCAGCAGGCCTTCTTCGCGAAGCAGAATCGCCATCGAATAAACCTCTTCGCCAGTGCTGCAACCCGCGATCCAGACCTTGATCGACGGATAAGTCTTGAGCAGTGGCACCACTTCCTGACGTAGCGCCAGGAAATGCGAAGGGTCGCGGAACATTTCACTGACCGGAATCGTCAGCAATTGCAGCAATTGCATGAACGCGGTCGGATCATGCAGAACCTTCTCTTGCAGCGCCGAGATGGTTTTGCACTCGAACTGACTCAAGGCGTGATTGACCCGGCGTTTGATCGACGCGCTGGAGTAATCGCGAAAATCGTAGCTGTACTTGAGGTAGATCGCCTCGATCAATAAGCGCAATTCGATGTCGGTGCCGCGCTCCACTAGATTCGTTCCATCTTCGGTAACCACACACGAATCAAAGAGAACAGGCGGTCCAGGTCGATAGGCTTGGCCAGGTAGTCGTTGGAACCGGCCTGCAAGCAGCGCTCCTGATCGTCCTTCATCGCCTTGGCCGTCACCGCAATGATCGGCAGCTTGCGCCAGCGCGGGTCCTTGCGGATTTCGAGGGTGGCTTCGAAACCATCCATTTCCGGCATCATCACGTCCATCAGCACCAGGTCAATGTCCTCGACTTCATTCAATTTCTCGATCGCCTCACGGCCGGTGCGGCCAATGACCACGACGGCCCCCTTTTGCTCCAATGCACTGGTGAGGGCGAAGATGTTGCGCACATCGTCGTCCACCAACAGCACTTTACGGCCCTCGAAAACCTTGTCGCGGCTGCGGGCGATCTTGAGCATCGTCTGACGCTCCTGGGACAAGCGGGATTCGACCTTGTGCAGAAAAAGTGTCACTTCGTCCAGCAACCGCTCGGGCGAGCGCACGCCCTTGATGATGATCGAACGCGAATACTTGCGCAGCTCGGTCTCTTCGTCCCGGGTCAGGTTACGTCCGGTATAGACGATCACCGGCGGGAACGAGCAGATATCCTCGGTGGACATGCGTTTGAGCAAGTCGTTGCCGAGCATGTCTGGCAGCTTCAGGTCGATGATCATGCAGTCGAAAATCGTGGTGCGCAGCAAGTCCAGCGCATCCTGCGCCAGGCCGACAGCGGTGATTTCAATGTCCTCGTCGCCGATCAGCCGGGCGATGCTGTCGCGTTGCACATCGTCGTCTTCAACCAGCAAGACCCGTTTGACCTTCTGCGTCAGTTTGGCTTCGAGGCGGGCAAATACATCCTTGAGCTCCTCGCGGGTGGTGGGCTTGACCGCATAACCGATGGCGCCCATGTGCATGGCCGCCTCGACACGGTCTTCGACCGAAATCACGTGCACCGGGATGTGCCGGGTTTCGGCATGTTCTTTCAGGCGCTGCAATACCGTCAGCCCGGAGTGATCCGGCAAGCGCATGTCCAGCAGAATCGCATCAGGGAGGAACTGCATGGCCAGGTCGTAGCCTTCGTCGGCGCCGTGGGCCACCAGGCACTGATAACCCAGTTCATGGGCCAGATCGTAAAGAATGTGCGCAAAGTTTGGCTCATCCTCCACGACCAGAATGCAGCGAGTTGCGAATGGCGCCTTGTTGCGATCATCGTCGAAACGCGGAATATCGACGGCGGCAATCAGCGGCCCAGGCGCAGCAACCATGGCGCTTTGGGGCATGACAACCGGCGTGGCTTCCATCGCATCGACAGGCCCGTCGTCCGGCTCGACGTACTGCTGCGGCAGCACCAGGGTGAACACACTGCCCTGCCCAGGCGTACTGGTCACACTGATCGAGCCGCCCAACAAGGTGGCCAGATCACGCGAAATCGACAAACCCAGGCCGGTGCCGCCGTAACGACGATTGATGGTGCCATCGGCCTGACGGAAGGCTTCGAAAATGCTTTCCTGCTGATCCGGCGCGATACCGATGCCCGAATCGCGGATGATAAAGGCAATGCCCTCGCCCGGTTGAGCGGCGACGCTCAGGCTGACAGTGCCTTTCTCGGTGAACTTCACGGCGTTGGACAGCAGGTTCTTGATCACTTGCTCCAGGCGCTGGCGGTCGGTGAACAGCATCAGGGGCGCATCGGCCAGCAATTGCACCTGGAAATCCAGGTTCTTTTGCGCAGCCAACGGCTGGAACATGCCACGCAGGCCTTCCACCAGACGCGCGACACTGGTGTTTTCCGCTCGCACCTCAAGCTTGCCGGCCTCAACCTTGGAAATGTCGAGAATGTCGTTGATCAGGTTGAGCAAATCATTGCCGGCGGAATAGATCGACTCGGCGAACTTGACCTGCTCGGCACTGAGATTTTCCTGCGGGTTTTCCGCTAACAGCCTGGCCAGAATCAACGAACTGTTCAGCGGCGTGCGCAGTTCGTGGGACATATTGGCGAGGAATTCGGATTTGTACTTGCTGGAGCGCTGCAACTCTTCGGCGCGCGCTTCGAGCTCAACCTGGGCCAGATTCAGCTCGGTGTTTTTCTGGTCCATGGCATCGCGTTGCGCGGCCAGGATCTGCCCCTGCTCGGCGAGTTGTTCGTTGGTTTGCTCCAGCGCTACCTGCTGGGTTTCCAGGTGGCCCTGGGACTCCTTGAGAATCCGCGACTGCTCTTCCAGCTCCTCGTTGGCGCTCTTGAGTTCTTCTTGCTGAACCTGCAGCTCTTCGTTGAGTTGCTGGGCTTCGGCCAGCACCTCCTGCAAACGTTGACGATAGCGAGCGGCCTCGATCGAGGTGCCGATGTTGCCGGCAATCAATTCGAGCAGTTCAACATCACGATCCGTCAGCGTGCGCAGGAACCCCAGTTCGATCACACCGTTGACCCGATCGTCATCGCTGGTCGGCACCACTAATACGCTATGCGGTAAACCTTCGCCCAAGCCGGAACTGACTTTGAAGTAGTCGCCTGGTACGTCATCTAGACGAATCAAACGCGCCTGTTGCGCCACCTGACCGACAATCCCTTCGCCACTGTAGATCTGCTGTTCAAGCGCTTCCTGTTCCCGGGAGAAACCGTAAGACGCGATACGCTTCAGGCCACCATGATCCTCACGGACATAGATCGCCGCGACAGCCGTGCCTAAATATTGGGCACAGAACTGCAAAATGTTGCGCCCCAACACATTGAGCGATAGCTGCCCCAGGACTTGCTCGGCCAGTTCGGTCTGGCCGTTACGTAACCAGGCTTGCTGTTCCAGGCGCCGGGCACTGGCCTGTTGTCCGGCGAGATTGGTGCTGTAACTTTGCGACAGTTTGAGCAAGTCCCGACGGCCAATGTAGGCCAGCAACCCGCTGATAGCGGCCACGAACAGCAGATAAAGGGCGATGCTCCAGATCGTGGTGCGGCGCACTTCCTCGTTACGTGTGGCACGCAACTGCTGCTCCAGGTCGATAACGTCTTCGAATTGCTTGCGGATCTCATCGGTCAGCCGCTTGCCACGCCCGGCCTTGACGGCGCCACGGTAGTCACCGCTGGCGCGCTGCAAATCGATCATCGCTTGCGCGTAATTGGCCCATTCTGTCTGCAAGGCCTGGAGCCGGCGCAGACGATCAGTCTGGACCGGATTGTCAGCGGTCAATTCGAGCAAGGTATTGAGCGCGACGGCGATTCTCGGCTTGGCCGTCTCGTAGGGATCAAGAAAATGTTCGTCGCCACTGAGCAGGAACCCACGCATGCCGGTTTCCAGATCGACGGTCAGCTTTATCGCCTCATTGGCATTATTGATCACCCGGTCGGTGTGCTGGACCCACTGGATCACTGACAGCAGGTAAGTGATCAGCGAAACGAAGAAAACCGCACTGATGACGCCCACGCCCAATGGCAGGCTGACGTTGCGGCTCAGGAGTTTACGGAATCGTTGCTCATCAACCGAAGACGCAGAGGTCATGGGAAGCCTTGTCGTGCTGTTGAAAGGCATCGAGTCTGCCCCAAAACGGCCGGACTCATCCATTTTTCTGACATGTTTTGCGGCAAAAACCTGCATTTAGCTGCTCTGGGACAAAGGAGCGGTTATTCTCTGCGGCTCTTGTGCGGCTATTGTTTTTGTAGCGCGTCGGGAACCTGTCGTGATTCATCACTCAATCACGCAAGAACCCGGCGGTTTCGATTGTCCGGCAACCGCGAATTCAACCTTTGAGAGCCCCACTATGTCCGCTGACCCCTCCACCATTCTAGTCGTCGAAGACGATGCCATCGTGCGCACGCTGATCGTCGATGTGCTGGAGGAGCTCGAATACAAGGTGCTTGCGGCGGACGGCTGTGAAGCGGCGCTGGAGTTCATCAATGATGAAGACCAGTACATCGACTTGATGATGACGGATGTAGGGTTGCCGGTCATGGACGGTCGGGAATTGGCGAAGCAGGCACGCATGCTGCGTCCCGAGTTGCCGATTCTGTTCGCCAGCGGCTATGCCGAAAGCATCGAGGTGCCGGACGGCATGTATCTCATCGGCAAGCCATTCTCTATCGATCAGTTGCGGGACAAGGTCAAGGGTATTTTGTCGCCTGGCCAATAACGCGACTCAAGCACTCGGGCGTTTGCGTTTAGCCTCCTGCCGCTCTCGGAAAGCGATGATGTCATTGGCATCCACTTTAGCCGGTAGTCTTGCAGGCGTCGGAGTAGTGTCTGGCACAGGCGGCACTGCTTCCTGCTCGGCCACCGCCTCGTTACCAAAATCGACGCCTGCAAGTCCGTTGATATCAGTCAGCGGCTGGCGGAATTTATTTCCCACGTCTCGACCACTGCCTTTCAATGGATTGACCTCACTCGCCATCAGCGCTCGATTGATCGCTTTGGGGTTGGGAATGAACGTTCCGGTCTTGTCATAGGCGCCGAGAATCAAGGCAGGCGGTAGATCGACGGCATAGTTGATTTCCAAAGGCGGCAGTTGTTTCAACCCGGAGTTTGGGCGAAACGCTAGTTCGGTATTGGCATACAAATGGAATCCCTCCAACTGACGAGCATCGACGAAATAGGTGTAGCCGCCTTTTTGGCCACCATAGACAAAGGCACCTGCGCCGTCTTTCTTGTAAAAAGCCGAGGTCGAAATCCCCGCGCCATCAAGATCGAGTGCATCGTGAGCACCTCCATAGCCACCTTTGAAGCCGTTGACCTGATTGAGATCCCTGATTGGCGTGCGTTGGGTAAACCCTTTTTCAAAGATTACCTTCGTGTCGCGCATGTCCCCGCGGAACACGAAACCTTGATAGACAAAACCTTTTTCCGGCCCGGAAAGTCTCACCACCTGTGAGTTCGTCGCAAGGGACTGCGCCACATTCGGCCCGCCCGCCAACTCTGACAGGTAGCCTGCGACAAGCACCCCCTTGCCTGCATCCGGTATTTCTTTGCCAGCAGTACTCGCCAGTTGATGGCTGATGCTGCCTGCGGGTCTGCGCACCAACGAGGGTCTATTGCTGCGCTTAAGCGTTTCGAGCACTCGGCGGCTGATGTTTTTCCTGGCCACCATGGAAAGCGCTTTACCCAAAAGCTTTTCCGCAATGGGGCCGGCGAGTTCAGACAAAACTCCGATCGCTGCGTTGATCCTCAAACGTTCCGCCTCGGAAGGGTCATCAGAGATTTCGGCACGGATCAGATCAGTTGCCGATGCCCCAATTCCCAACAGGAAGGGAATCAGCATACGAATCGGTGCAGACACCAAGGCCGCCGTTCCTCCGGTAGGGATCGAAACCGCGAACGCAATGCATTGCAGCAGATACCCGGCGACTTCCAACGCAATATCGGTCATACGCTCGGCGTGGGTTGATACCAATGTATCGATGTCCGCCAACGCTCGCTCGATCTGCCGGTCGAAAAGGTCTTTGCCAATGTCAGTGCTGGATCGAAATACAATCTCTCGATAGTTTGGGCGCGTCGCGAACAGGAGAAACTCCATTCCCCGATATTTGAAATCACGGACGTAAGGTTTTTGTTGCGCGCTCAATGGAACACGCTTCAGCAGACGCTTTTGCAGTTCCGGATGGTTTTCCAGAAACCTTCCGCGCTCGTCATGCCCGGCGGGAAATTCGATGGCCGCGCTGTCTTCGCCCAGAAAAAACAACACGCCGCGATCCAGATTGCTGCGCCCGATAAACACTACGTTATCGACCTCAAGATCCGGGTCGCTGTGCAAGTTAAGAAGGCGCGCAGGGATCAAGCCTTTGAGATACTCAAAGGCAATCATCCTGTCTTCCATTGAACGAGCGTCACTCTTGATGAACTCTACGACCAGCTTGTTGAGTTCGGCTTTTTTTAGCAGTCGCCCAAAAGCGTGCGCCGCAGGATGCTGTAAGCTTTCGACAACATACTTTTTGAAGTCAGCCTGATAGTCGGCCCCCTCCAACGTCTTTACAAGCTTGGCAGGATAGTAGGAAGGCCATTGTATTTCAGAGTACCCTCTGTCTTTCAGCACACGATAATGATAGCCGGTGCATAGTTCTGCCAATGTAAATGTTCGCTCCTTCCAGTTGGCAGAATCCCTTTCGGCTTTAAGCATGTCACTGCGATTGGGTTGTTTAACCTCTATATATTTAATCGTCACTTCTGAATCATGCCTTATCCGTGACCTGTTTTTTTCGTCAGGCACTAGCGCTTGCACAGCCTCATCAATGCGATCACGAATAAAATAGGCAGGATCAAAGCTGGCGGGGTCAGCGACGATAGAACAGCCATGCAATATTTCATCACTCAGTTCTTTCACATTAACACCATCGACATCTCCGTCATCGAGCGAACTGATTTCGAATGTTCTGGTTTTCGCCATTGGCACAGACTCTTCCTCCTCCACATCACTTAGGGGGTCCAGCAGCCATAGAAGCGAGTATTGATCTTCGGCATTATCGTAAATACCAGGCAACTCCATTTTCATAACGTATTCCTGCGAGCAGCAACAAAGCACGAACTGCACTTTTCCATTACTGCAAGCCAGGCACAAGCGTAATCATCCCCAACTAAATAACAAACCGTAGATATGTTATTAATATTTACAACACAACCAAAAACCTTAGTTATATTTTTTGACCTGCATGCAATGACAGTAAAGAACGTTACTGCTCGCAACCGGCGACAGCGGCTCGACATGGCCAGGCGAGAAGTGAATTCCGGGCTATCCAGGAATAATGAATAGCCCCTTGTCATTGGTTGCTTGAAAAATTCACACCGTCGTGTGATTCCACGCAGGAATAAAATTACCCAGCGCTGTGGTTTAATTGCGCCCTTTTCGCCCTATCGCTTGCCGCAAAGGATCCACCTTCATGGCCCCCCCGCCCATCACCAAAGTCCTAGTCATCGGTTACGTCTGGCCCGAGCCCCGCTCTTCTGCGGCCAGTGGGCATGTGATGCAGATCCTCGAAACGTTCTTGCAGCAAGGCTGGGATATCACCTTCAGCAGTCCCGCCGGTCCCGGCGAGCACAAGGCCGATCTGACCGCGTTGGGCATCCGCGAAGTGCCGATCGAGTTGAATAACAGCAGTTTCGACACCTTTGTCAGTGAACTGGCACCGGATATCGTGTTGTTCGACCAGTTCATGATGGAAGAACAGTTCGGCTGGCGAGTAGAGAAACACTGCCCCGACGCCTTGCGCGTACTGGAGACCTCCGACCTGCAAAGCCTGCGACATGCCCGGCATCAGCGCCTCAAGGAACGCTTGAAAGCCAGTGATGACGCCAATGATTTCGGCGAGTTGTTCGCCCCTGCATTGCGCGAAGAGTTCGAGCTCATGGCCGATACCGATCAGGCAAAACGGGAGATCGCCGCGCTGTATCGCTGCGACTTGAACCTGATGATCTCCGAAGTGGAGATTGAATTGCTGGTCGAGCAGTTCGGGTTACCACAACAACTGCTGCACTGGTGCCCGTTGATGGTCGAACCGCTGACCACCGCATCGCCAGCCTTTGAAGACCGTGCGCATTTCCTCAGTATCGGTAACTTCCGTCACGCGCCGAACTGGGACGCCGTGCTCTGGATGAAAACCACGATCTGGCCGCTGATCCGTGCGCAGCTGCCAGAGGCGCAACTGCATATCTATGGCGCCTATACGCCGCCCAAAGCTACCGCCCTGCACAATGCGGCCCAAGGGTTTCATGTGATGAACTGGGCAGAAGATGCTTTGCAAGTCATGTCTGAAGCCCGGGTGTGCCTGGCGCCGTTACGCTTTGGTGCGGGTATCAAAGGCAAGATTGTCGACGCCATGCTGTGTGGCACGCCCAATGTCACCACCCCGATTGGCGCAGAAGCGATGCACCGCGAACAGCCGTGGCCGGGCGCCGTGACCCGAACCGCGCGCGAGTTCGCCGATTGTGCGGTTCGTCTTTATAAGGACAAAGAGCTCTGGATGAGCGCCCAATCCCATGGGCAGACGTTATTAGCCGATCGCTATCAGCCGGCAGTACATGGCCCGGCGCTGATCGAGAAGTTGTTGTATTGCCAGCAACACCTGGCACGCCTTAGAAGGGATAACTTCACCGGCAGCATGTTGCGCCATCATCATCACAAAAGCACTCAGTACATGGCCCAGTGGATTGAAGCAAAAAATCGCATTTAAGAAAATGCCGAACTTCGCCCGCCGTACGCAACAAGAACTTATCAGCCCTTGAAGGGACGCCCTACGAAACGTTCTTCTGATCGCTGTCTTCGACCACCATTCGCTATCGAGCAGCCACGGTCAGTGTTGCAGGCTGGTACAGAGAGCCTGGAAAGAGGCATGATCAACGGGCGATAACAATAAAAGTGCCCTGACATGAGCCGACCAGCCAGAGTTACCGATCCTTCCTACGAATTGATGGACGACCATAACGGGTTGTCCATCATCTATCGTCAGCACGGCTTCCCCTGCCCTTTGGTGCGCTGGCATTTCCACAAGGAATACGAACTGCACCTGATCGTCGCCAGCTCCGGCAAGGTGTTCATCGGTGACTACATCGGTAACTTCTACCCGGAAACGCTGTTCCTGACCGGCCCCAACCTGCCCCACAACTGGATCAGCCAGGTGGCCGAAGACGAAGTGGTGCCCAAACGCGACATGCTGGTCAATTTCACTGACGAACTGTTCGAAAGCGGCCATCAGGTGTTCGCCGAGCTCAAGACGCTTGCACCCTTGCTGGAGCGCGCGCAGTACGGCATCGAGTTTCGCTGCAAGCGCACGATCCGCCAGGCCATGACCTTGATGCAGCGCATCGCTGATACCAAGGGCATGACCCGGCTCGGGCATTTTTTCATTCTGCTGGAGTTGCTGGCGGCATCCGATGACTATCAGTTGCTGTCCGGTGCCACGACGCCGCAATTGGCCGATGAACACAACATCGACCGCACCAACCGGGCGGTGGATTACATCTTTGCCCATTACGCCCGGGAACTGCCGCTGGAAGAAGTCGCCGAGCACCTGGGCCTGAAGCCGACCTACTTCAGCCGAGTGTTCAAACAGGCCACCGGGCGCTGCTTCATCGAATTCGTCAATCGCCTGCGGATCAGCAAATCCTGCGAGCTGCTGGCCGATGGCGACAAAACGGTGACCGATGTGTGTTTCGAATCGGGCTTCAATAATATTTCCAACTTCAACCGGCGCTTTCAACAGCTCAAGGGCATGACGCCATCGCACTACCGGCGGTTGGCGGTGCAGCGTTTGACTGAGCAAAACCTGGGTTAATTCCTACCCCTGTGGGAGCGGGCTTGCCCGCGATAGCAGACTGTCAGCCGATATAAATGGTGGATCTGACGGCCTCTTCGCGGGCAAGCCCGCTCCCACAAGGTTTTGTATTCAAGCTGAAAACCTGTACAGATTCCAACGGCGCTAGCGGCTAATAAACCGTACCACGCACCTCTCGCCGCAAACCCCAGTGCAAAAAAGTATCGGTCACAGTGCGATGGATGATTTGTCACCCCATCAATTGAAGGCTGTAATCAGTGCACATTCTTCCTGCCCAGGAAGACACAAAAACAATAACTGTCCTTCTGTACCCGCCGGGTGCAGAAAAGGAGTGCACGATGCAACCTTCTGTAAAAGCTCTGCTTGCTCTCACCTGCATGACCCTCAGTAGCGTCAGCCTCGGCGCCCAGACCCTGACCATTGCCACCGTCAACAACAGCGACATGATCCGCATGCAAAAACTCTCGAAAACCTTCGAGGCCGAGCATCCGGACATCAAGCTCAATTGGGTGGTGCTCGAAGAAAACGTCCTGCGCCAACGCCTGACCACCGACATCGCTACACAGGGCGGGCAGTTCGATGTGTTGACCATCGGCATGTACGAAGCCGCACTCTGGGGCGCCAAGGGTTGGCTGGAACCGATGAAGGACCTGCCGGCCAGTTATGCCCTCGACGACGTGTTCCCGTCGGTGCGTGAAGGCCTTTCGGTCAAGGGTACGCTCTATGCCCTGCCGTTCTACGCTGAAAGCTCCATCACCTATTACCGCACCGACCTGTTCAAGGACGCCGGGCTGACCATGCCCGAACGCCCGACCTGGACTCAGATCAGCGAATTTGCCGGCAAACTCACCAATAAAGACAAAGAACAGTACGGCATCTGCCTACGCGGCAAGGCTGGCTGGGGCGAGAACATGGCGCTGATCACCACTGTCGCCAATGCTTACGGCGCACGCTGGTTCGATGAGCAGTGGAAACCGGAATTCATCGGTCCCGAATGGAAAAACGCGCTGAACTTCTACGTCGACACCATGAAGAAATCCGGCCCGCCGGGCGCGTCGAGCAACGGTTTCAACGAAAACCTGGCGCTGTTCAACAGTGGCAAATGTGCGATCTGGGTCGATGCCAGCGTTGCCGGCTCGTTCGTCACCGACAAGACCCAAAGCAAGGTCAGCGATCACGTCGGCTTCACCTACGCACCGCATGAAACCACCGACAAAGGTTCGGCCTGGTTGTATTCCTGGGCGCTGGCCATTCCGACCAGTTCCAAGGCCAAGGACGCGGCGAAAACCTTCAGCGCCTGGGCCACCTCCAAGGAATACGGTGCGTTGGTCGCGGAAAAAGACGGCATCGCCAACGTGCCGCCAGGCACTCGCGCCTCGACCTACACCGAGGCTTATATGAATGCCGCGCCATTCGCCAAGGTGACGCTGGAGTCGCTGAAGGCTGCGGATCCGAGTAAACCGTCCCTCAAGCCCGTGCCCTACATCGGCATCCAGCTGGTGACCATCCCTGAATTCCAGGCCGTGGGCACCCAGGTCGGCAAACTGTTCTCGGCAGCGCTGATCGGCCAGACCACGGTCGACCAGGCCCTGACCGCCGCCCAGTCAACCACCGAACGTGAGATGAAGCGCGCCGGTTATCCAAAAATAACCGCGCAATAACAACTGTGGAAACGGGCTTTTGTGGCGAGGGAGCTTGCTCCCGCTCGGCTGCGAAGCAGTCGCAAAGCTTTTGGGGCCGCTTCGCGACCCAGCGGGAGCAAGCTCCCTCGCCACACAAACCTGTTCCCACATTGGATCTTCATTTGTCTGTTCTTAATCGGTTTTAACGCCATGAATATTTCAACTGTCAAAGCTCACATGGACATTGCCCAACCGGTGCGTAAAAGCCGGTTGACCAACCCCGGCTGGTTTCTGGTCAGCCCCTCGGTGGCGCTATTGCTGCTGTGGATGATCGTGCCGCTGGGCATGACCGTTTACTTTTCAATGATCCGCTACAACCTGCTCTACCCCGGTGAAAACCAGTTCGTGGGGTTGGAGAACTTCAGCTACTTTCTGAGTGACTCGGGCTTTCTACCCGGCGCCACCAACACCCTGTTACTGGTGGGCAGCGTGCTGCTGATCAGCATAGTGTTCGGCGTATTGATCAGTGCGTTGCTGGAGGCCAGTGAGTTTCTCGGTCGCGGCATCGTGCGGGTGATGTTGATCTCGCCGTTCTTCATCATGCCCACCGTCGGTGCGCTGATCTGGAAAAACCTGATCTTTCACCCGGTCTCGGGGATTCTCGCCTACATCTGGAAGCTGTTCGGCGCACAGCCGGTGGACTGGCTCGCGCATTACCCGCTGCTGTCGATCATCATCATTGTCTCGTGGCAATGGCTGCCCTTCGCGATCCTGATTCTGATGACCGCCATGCAGTCCCTCGACCAGGAGCAGAAAGAAGCCGCGCGCCTGGACGGTGCCGGCCCCATCGCGATCTTCTGGCACCTGACCCTGCCGCACCTGGCCCGGCCGATTGCAGTGGTGGTGATGATCGAAACCATCTTCCTGCTGTCGGTGTTTGCCGAAATCTTCACCACCACCAACGGTGGCCCCGGTTATGCCTCGACCAACCTCGCCTACCTGATCTACAACCAGGCACTGGTGCAGTTCGACGTCGGCATGGCGTCCGCCGGTGGTTTGATCGCGGTGTTGATTGCCAACGTCGCGGCCATCGTGCTGGTGCGGATGATCGGCAAAAACCTGACAGACAAAGCCTGAGGCCTGCGCCATGACTCTTCAACAATCCCGTCGTCTGCAAAGCCTGCTGCTGGGCACCCTGGCCTGGGCCATCGCGATCCTGATCTTCTTCCCGATTTTCTGGATGGTGCTGACCAGTTTCAAAACCGAAATCGACGCGTTCGCCACGCCGCCGCAATTCATCTTCACGCCGACGCTGGAGAACTACCTGCACATCAACGAGCGCAGCGACTACTTCAGCTTCGCCTGGAACTCGGTGGTGATTTCCTTCAGCGCCACGGCCCTGTGCTTGCTGATTGCAGTGCCGGCGGCCTACTCCATGGCGTTCTACGAAACCCAGCGCACCAAAGGCACGCTGTTGTGGATGCTATCGACCAAGATGCTGCCGCCGGTGGGCGTGTTGATGCCGATCTACCTGCTGGCCAAGAGCTTCGGCCTGCTGGACACGCGCATCGCGCTGATCGTGATTTACACGCTGATCAACCTGCCGATCGTGGTCTGGATGATTTACACCTACTTCAAAGACATCCCCAAGGACATCCTCGAAGCCGCACGCCTGGACGGCGCAACGCTGTGGCAGGAAATGGTCCGGGTGTTGCTGCCGATCGCCAAGGGCGGCCTGGCATCGACGGTTTTGCTGTCGCTGATCCTGTGCTGGAACGAGGCGTTCTGGTCGCTGAACCTGACCTCGTCCCAGGCCGCGCCACTGACCGCATTGATCGCCTCGTACTCAAGCCCCGAAGGTCTGTTCTGGGCCAAGTTATCGGCGGTGTCGACCCTGGCCTGTGCGCCGATCCTGATCTTCGGCTGGATCAGCCAGAAACAATTGGTCCGCGGCCTGTCGTTCGGCGCCGTGAAATGAAGATCGCCGACTCAACGCGATCCACTGTGGGAGCGAGCCTGCTCGCGATGGCGGAGTGTCATTCAACAGTGATGTTGACTGACACGGCCTCATCGCGAGCAGGCTCACTCCCACAAAAAAGCCCGCCCGGCTCAACTGAATAACTACAAGTGGAGGCCCATCATCATGGCCAACCTGAAAATCAAAAATCTGCAAAAAGGCTTCGAAGGTTTTTCCATCATCAAAGGCATCGACCTGGAAGTGAATGACAAGGAATTCGTGGTGTTCGTCGGCCCGTCGGGCTGCGGCAAATCCACCCTGCTGCGACTGATCGCCGGCCTTGAAGAAGTCAGCGGCGGCACCATCGAACTGGATGGCCGCGACATCACCGAAGTCAGCCCGGCCAAGCGCGACCTGGCGATGGTGTTCCAGACCTACGCCTTGTACCCACACATGAGCGTGCGCAAAAACATGTCGTTCGCGCTGGACCTGGCCGGTGTAGCGAAAGCCGAAGTCGAGAAAAAAGTCGGCGAAGCGGCGCGCATCCTTGAACTCGGGCCGATGCTGGAGCGCAAGCCCAAGCAACTGTCCGGTGGTCAGCGTCAACGCGTGGCCATCGGCCGTGCGATCGTGCGCAACCCGAAAATCTTCCTGTTCGACGAACCGCTGTCCAACCTCGACGCCGCCCTGCGGGTGCAGATGCGCCTGGAACTGTTGCGCCTGCACAAAGAACTGCAAGCCACGATGATCTACGTGACCCACGACCAGGTCGAAGCGATGACCATGGCCGACAAAGTCGTTGTCCTCAATGGCGGCAAGATCGAGCAAGTCGGTTCGCCACTGGACCTGTATCACCAGCCGGCCAACCTGTTTGTCGCAGGCTTCCTCGGCACGCCGAAAATGGGCTTCCTCAAGGGCAAAATCACCCGCGTTAACGGCCCAAGCTGCGAAGTGCTGCTGGACGCCGGCACCCGCATTACCCTGCCGCTGAGCGGGGCGAATCTGAGTGTCGGCGGTGCGGTGACTTTAGGGATTCGTCCGGAACATCTTGAACTGGCGCAACCCGGCGATTGCACCCTGCAAGTCACTGCCGACGTCAGCGAACGCTTGGGCAGCGACACTTTCTGCCACGTCCTGACGTCATCCGGCGAAGCGCTGACCATGCGTGTTCGCGGCGATCTGGCCAGCCGTTATGGCGAAACCCTGAGCCTGCACCTGGATGCCGAACACTGCCATTTATTCGATGCCGACGGCGTGGCGCTGACCCGCCCACTGCGCGCCGCAGCCTGATCCGAGAGCATGCGATGAAACTGAATAGACAGAACCTCAACCGCCTCGCCCCCGAGGTGGCCTTGCCCGCCTACACCTTGAGCGATACCCGCCAAGGCATCGCGCACATTGGCGTTGGCGGCTTCCACCGCGCGCATCAGGCGTATTACACCGATGCCTTGATGAATACCGGCCAAGCGCTGGACTGGGCCATCTGCGGAGTCGGCCTGCGCGCCGAAGACCGCCGGGCCCGGGACGATCTCAAAGAGCAGGATTATCTGTTTACCCTGTTCGAACTCGGCGACGCCGACGACGCTGAAGTGCGGGTTATCGGCGCCATCCGCGACATGCTGCTGGCCGAAGACAGCGCCGAAGTGCTGATCGACAAACTCGCCCATCCAGATATCCGCATCGTCTCGCTGACCATCACCGAAGGCGGCTATTGCATCGACGACAGCAACGGCGAGTTCATGGCGCACCTGCCGCAGATCCAGCACGACCTGGCTCACCCGAACGCGCCTAAGACTGTATTCGGTTTCCTCTGCGCCGCACTGGCCAAACGTCGTGCAACCGGTACGCCCGCGTTCACGCTGATGTCTTGCGATAACCTGCCGCACAACGGCGCCGTGACCCGTAAAGCCCTGCTGGCATTCGCCGCCCTGCGCGACGCCGATCTGCGCGACTGGATCGAGCGCCATGTCAGTTTCCCTAATGCGATGGTCGATCGCATCACGCCGATGACCAGCACCGAGCATCGTCTGCAACTGCACGACAAACACAGCATCGACGACGCTTGGCCGGTGGTCTGCGAACCGTTTGTGCAATGGGTGCTGGAAGACAAATTCGTCAACGGTCGCCCGGCCTGGGAAAAGGTCGGCGTGCAGTTCACCGATGACGTCACGCCTTACGAAGAGATGAAGATCAAACTGCTCAACGGCAGCCATCTGGCCTTGACCTATCTGGGCTTTTTGAAGGGTTACCGCTTCGTTCACGAAACCATGAACGACCCGCTGTTCGTGCGCTACATGCGCGCCTACATGGACCTGGACGTGACGCCGCAACTGGCGCCAGTGCCGGGGATCGACCTGACTGAATACAAAAACACCCTGGTGGCGCGCTTCTCCAACCAGGCGATTGCCGATCAGCTGGAGCGAGTGTGTTCGGATGGCTCGTCGAAGTTTCCGAAGTTCACTGTGCCGACGATCAATCGCTTGATTGCCGATGGGCAGGAGACCAAGCGTGCGGCGCTGGTGGTCGCGGCGTGGGCGCTGTACCTCAAAGGTGTGGATGAGAATGGCCAGACCTATGCAATTCCGGATCCACGGGCGGCGTTCTGTCAGGCACTGGTGGCCGATGATGTGTTGATCACGCAGCGGTTGTTGGAAGTGGAGGAAATTTTCGGGACGGCGATACCGCGCTCTCCGGAGTTTGTCGCTGCGTTCGAGTGGTGCTGTAACAGCTTGCGCGATGTTGGGGTGACGCGGACGCTCGAAAGAGTGCTCGCCGCCTGATCGTTCCCACGCTCTGCGTGGGAATGCAGCCCGGGACGCTCCGCGTCCCATCCAGAAGCGGACGCAGAGCGTCCATTGAGGCATTCCCACGCAGAGCGTGGGAACGATCTTCGGTAGGGTGTTTCCATGGCAAACCAACAACTATTCCTCGGTGTCGACTGCGGCACCCAAGGCACCAAAGCCGTCGTCCTCGACGCGCACAGCGGCCAGGTCCTCGGTCAGGGCGCCGCGGCCCACAGCCTCATCAGCGGTGCCAATGGTCGTCGGGAGCAAGACACTGCCCAATGGCTGGAAGCCTTTACCCTGGCCACCCACCGTGCATTGCTCGCAGCGAATGTAGACGGTCAGGCCATCCTCGGCATCGGGGTTTCCGGCCAGCAACATGGCCTGGTACTGCTCGACGATCGCGGCCAGGTGCTGCGCCCGGCCAAGCTCTGGTGCGACACCGAGTCCACGCCGGAGAACGACCGCTTGCTCGCCCATCTGGGCGGCGAAAAAGGCTCCCTGGAGCGCCTCGGCATCGTCATCGCGCCGGGTTACACCGTGTCCAAACTGCTCTGGACCAAAGAACAACATCCGCAAGTGTTCGCCCGGATCGCCCGCATTTTGCTGCCCCATGACTACCTCAACTACTGGCTCACCGGCCGCAGTTGCAGCGAGTACGGTGATGCCTCGGGCACCGGGTATTTCAACGTGCGCACCCGCCAATGGGACTTGCAACTGCTGCGCGACATCGACCCCACCGGGCGCCTGCAAGCCGCGCTCCCGGAGCTGATCGACGCCCATCAACCGGTCGGCACAATCCTGCCGAGTATCGCCGAACATCTGGGCATCAACCCGCACGCACTGGTCTCCAGCGGCGGCGGCGACAACATGATGGGCGCCATCGGCACCGGCAATATAAAGCCCGGCGCGATCACCATGAGCCTCGGCTCCTCGGGAACGGTCTACGCCTATGCCGACCAGGCGAACGTCAGCCCGAACGCCTCGGTCGCGACGTTCTGTTCCTCCAGCGGCGCCTGGCTGCCGCTGATCTGCACGATGAACCTGACCAACGCGACCGGCACTATTCGCGAGTTGTTCGAATTGGATATCGAAGCGTTCAACGGCTTGGTCGAGCAAGCGCCGATCGGTGCCGACGGCGTGTGCGTGCTGCCGTTCCTCAATGGCGAACGCGTCCCCGCCCTGCCCCATGCCAGCGGCAGTCTGCTGGGGCTGACCATGACCAACCTGACCCGGGCCAACCTGTGCCGCGCCGTGGTGGAAGGCACCACCTTTGGTTTGCGTTATGGGCTGGACCTGCTGCGCCAGAATGGCTTACAAAGCCTGCGCATCTGCCTGACTGGGGGTGGTTCGAAGAGCCCGGTGTGGCGACAGATCGTCGCTGACATCATGAATACGCCAGTGATTTGTACCGAGCAAAGTGAAGCCGCGGCCCTCGGCGCAGCGATTCAGGCGGCGTGGTGCAAGTCCTGGGCAAACGGTCACGAAGACAGCCTGGCGGACTTGTGCGAGCGTTGCGTAAAGCTCGATCTGGCCAGTGAAACCTTACCGATTGCAGAAAATGTGGCGGCCTGTCAGCAGGCCTATGAACGCTATCGACAGCATGTCGCAACCCTTTAAAGAGCGAGAAACTATGTATCTGGTATGTGGCGAAGCGCTGTTCGATTTCTTCAGCGAAGAGGATGCCAGCGGCTTGGCATCCAAAGTGAATTTCAAGGCGATTGCCGGCGGCTCGCCGTTCAATGTGGCCGTAGGTTTGCGCCGCTTGGGCGTAGACGCCGCGCTGTTTGGCGGGCTGTCGACCGATTACCTCGGCCGACGTTTGCAGCAAGTGCTGCAGGATGAAGGTGTACGCCCGGATTACCTCGTGGACTTTGCCGCGCCGACTACCTTGGCGATGGTCGCAGTCGGTGCCAATGGCTCGCCCCATTACAGCTTTCGTGGCGAAGGCTGCGCTGATCGGCAGTTGAGCCTGGCGCATCTGCCAGAGCTAGGGCTTGAAGTGCGCGGTTTGCACGTCGGCTCGTTTTCGCTGGTGGTGCAACCGATTGCCGATACGTTATTGGCATTGGTGCAACGGGAAAGCGGCAAACGCCTGATCAGCCTCGATCCGAACGTGCGCCTCAATCCCGAGCCGAACATCGAGTTGTGGCGTTCGCGGATTGCCACGCTGGTGGAGCTGGCGGATCTGATCAAGGTCAGCGACGAAGACTTGAGTCTGCTGTACCCCGAGCAAGATCCTCAGCGCGTCATCGAAGGCTGGCTGGAGCATCGCTGCCAGTTGGTGTTCCTGACCCGTGGCGGCGAAGGCGCAACGGTGTTCAGCCGCGCCCACGGCTCGTGGTCGGTACCGGCCTGTTCGGTGAAAATTGCCGACACTGTGGGGGCTGGCGATACGTTTCAGGCAGCGTTGATTACCTGGCTGACCGAGCAGCAGTTGGATTCGGTTGACGGGTTGCAACAGCTGAGCCGTGAGCAAACTGACGCGATGATCAGGTTTGCGGTGAGCGCCGCAGCGTTGACCTGCAGCAAGACCGGACCGGATTTGCCGTATCGGCAGCAGTTGAGCTGAAATCCGCGACCTCATGCCTTCTCACTACCGCAGGTGCTGATTTCAGGACCTGCCGGTAGAGATTAAATATTGTTTTGATATATTTATATTTCGATTGAAAATATGTACCGAGCCCTCAATCCAAATAAAAGATAAACGGATATTGACAGTTTTATAGCCCTTAAAATTATGAGCGCAGTTATAGCGCTTCCTGATTTGAGCTATTCCAAAAATCAATTTCCTAAACTCCTGCTTCTTCAAACAGCACTACCGCCGAATGCACAACTGATTCTTATCTTATTGAATTATATTAATAAATAGATAATCACTACAAAGCTCCGCCGAGACAATCCAGCGGCTACTGAAGATAATGTGCGTTCAATAAAAATAACCAGCCCGTTACTTGACCGCTACATGCCTTCAACTAATATCCTTTCCACGCACAGCGCAGGTAAGGAAATTGCTGTGCGGCTATCCTTATACCCCACAACAGGAAAAGGAACTCCAACATGGAAAGTGTCGCTATCTCAGCTGCCCAAATTAACTGGAACGGCGGACAACGCATTACGCTCACCGCAGGAGATACAGCCACCTGCACCGCACTTAGCCCCGGCCAGCTTTATGGCATCTTTATCTACAACTCCGCTCAAAATGATACCAATTCGACTGTCTCCGTGAACTGGAGCAATAGCCAGCCACCCGTACCGATCACAGTTCCTGGCACCACGGCCAATGCAGGCCTGGCATCGTTGGGTTTTGTCTCGGGTACCGATACTCAAACCGTGTCGGTTTCACTGCCTAGCAACGCCGGTAAGTCCCAGGTCGAAATCTGGTTGGGAAGTGTCAGTATGCCGACCAATACATCGGGTCTGAGCAATTATCCGCTGCAAGCCGATGGTGAGCAGCATCCGTTCAACAAGTACGCCCGTTACTATGCGGTACCCCCATCGAAGTGGATGAACCTGACGATCACCAGCACCATTACACAGTTCCTCTCTTGCCAGTTCCGTGAGGCGCAAGCGACCGTATTCGTCGTCAATGAGACGTCGAACGGCCTACTCTCTGGGCAGGTCACCACGATCGGGCCTACTGCCGGTGAGGTTGGAGCCGTCAAGATCACTTACTCGCAGATTCAGAGCATCACCAATAATCTGCAAGGCGACGGCACGCAATGGGTGTGGATGGATGCTGACAGCCCGCAAGATTCCCAGAGCGCGACCATTTCCTTGCAATCGCTTTGAGTTTCCTGGCTGAGTAATAGAGAAGGCCCCACCCTGTGGGGCCTTCCTTTATTTGGTGTGACGGCCCCAATCGCCTCAAAAAATGCCTGTATTCATTGCACAAGACCTCGGCTATAGGGGAAAGCCCGATACCCGTCAGGCCCCGGACCTACGGCATTTCAACCTTGAACATGGCACTTTAATACTGCACCATCCGCCCCTGCTTTTTCAAAGGACGGAACTCAAGGCATGCTGGACGCAAACGCAATCCATATCTCCCTCACACTCGAAGGCGTTTCCGTCGACCTGCAGGTCCTCAGCTTCGTCGGTCGCGAAGCTCTCAACCAGCCGTTCTGTTTCGATATCGAACTGGTCAGTGCCCGCCCCGACCTGAAACTCGAAAAACTGCTGCACAAGCCCGGCTGCCTGACCTTTGGCGCCACCGGCCAAGGCAAAATCCATGGCCTGGTCTATCGCATCGAGCAAGGTGATTCCGGCAAAAGCCTGACCCGCTACAGCATCAGCCTGGTGCCGCAACTGGCCTATTTGCGACACAACCACGACCAGCAGATTTTCCAGCATTTAAGCGTGCCGAAGATCATCGCCCAGGTTCTCGAAGCCCGGGGCATTCTGGCCGACGCCTACAGCTTCCAGCTCGGCGCCATCTACCCCGAGCGTGTGTACTGCGTGCAGTACGACGAATCCGACCTGCACTTCATCCAGCGCCTGTGCGAAGAGGAAGGCATTCACTTCCATTTCCAGCACTCGACCAGCGGCCACAAACTGGTGTTCGGCGATGACCAGACGGTGTTCCGCAAACTCGCGCCGGTGAGCTACCAGCAAGACTCCGGTATGGCCGCCGAGAAACCGGTGATCAAGCGCTTCAACCTGCGCCTGGAAACCCGTACCACCCGCGTCAGCCGCCGCGACTACAACTTCGAAAAACCACGCCTGCTGCCGGAAAGTGCGGCCAAAAGCGAATTCGCCCCGGACCTCGAAGACTACGACTACCCCGGCCGCTTCACCGACCGCGCACGGGGCAAACAACTGGCGACCCGCGCCCTCGAACGCCATCGCAGCGACTACCAACTGGCAGAAGGCAAAGGCGACGAACCGACCCTGGTCAGCGGCCACTTCATGGCCCTGAGCGAACACCCGCGCGCCGAGTGGAACGATCTCTGGCTGTTGCTGGAAATCGTCCACGAAGGCAAACAGCCGCAAGTGCTCGGGGAGAACATCACCAGCGACGTCACCCATAACAAGGACGACTTCCACCAGGGCTACCGCAACCGCTTCCTCGCCACGCCGTGGGACGCGCACTTCCGCCCGGCCCTGGAACACCCGAAACCGAAAGTGCTGGGCAGCCAGACCGCCATCGTCACCGGCCCGGCGGGTGAAGAAATTCACTGCGACGAATACGGCCGGGTCAAAGTGCAATTCCACTGGGACCGCGACGGTCAGGGCAACGACACCAGCAGCTGCTGGCTGCGCGTCGCCACCGGCTGGGCCGGCAACGCCTACGGCGGCATCGCCATCCCGCGAGTCGGCATGGAAGTGCTCGTCACCTTCCTCGAAGGCGACCCCGACCAACCGCTGATCACCGGCTGCCTGTACCACAAGGAAAACGTCGTCCCCTACGATCTGCCGGCGAACAAAACCCGCAGCACTTTCAAGACCCTCAGTTCACCGGGCGGCAAGGGCTACAACGAGATTCGCATCGAAGACAAGAAAGGCGCGGAACAGATCTACCTGCACGCCCAGCGCGACTGGGATGAAAACATCGAGCACGACCAGAAAATCCGCATCGGCAATGAACGGCATGACACGGTCGAGGCCAATGTATTCAGCGAGTTCAAGGTGGAAGAGCACCGCCTCACCCACCTCGACCGCAAGACCGAAGCGCGGGCGGACGATCACCTCACCGTTGGCGTGACCCGGCATGTGAAGGTTGGCACGGCGCAGTTTGTCGAGGCCGGGACGGAGATTCATTACCACGCCGGAGAGAAGGTGGTGGTTGAGGGTGGGATGGAGCTCACGGCCAAGGCTGGCGGGAGCTTTGTGAAGATTGATGCGGGTGGGGTGACCATCAGCGGCGCAGAGGTGAAGGTCAATTCCGGTGGTGAGCCGGGTGCGGGTACGCCTGCTGCGCCATTGTTGCCGGGCCGATGAAGGTGGCGGATGCGGATACAGCGAGCAAAAAAGCCCGGCTTGCCAACGGTAGCGTCTCGAAGATCGCTATCGCCGGCAGGCCGGGCTCCTAAAGCAAAATACCGCTTAAATGTTTCGCATCAACAGCACTTCGGTCCCGCCTTGCTGCCGTAACGAGCCTCCTGACGCTCCCGAAAGAACACCTCGTAACTCATCAGCGGTTTGTCCGGATGTTTGGTTTGCATATGCTCGACGTAAGTGTCGTAGTCGGGCATGCCGACCATCAGGCGCGCGGCCTGACCGAGGTATTTACCGAGGCGACTCAGGTCATTGAACATGGTGCAATCCTCGATTACGCATCCGGCAAAGCCTGGAACGGCGCTTCTTTATCCGTACGCTCCTTGGTGCCCCAGGCGGCTATACCGACCTTGAGTGCAAAGAACAGGATGCTGAACACCACGAGCAAAAACAGCGCGGTCAACGTTGCGTTGGTGTAGGCGTTGTAGATGACGTGCTGCATCTGCTCGATGCTTTTGGCCGGCGCGAGGACCTGGCCGTTGGCCAAGGCGTCGCTGTACTTTTTCGCCAGCGCCAGGAAGCCGATTGCCGGGTTGGCGTCGAACAGCTTGATGAACCCTGCGGTGGTGGTGCAGATCAGCAGCCACACCGCTGGCAGCATGGTGACCCAAACGTAGCGTTGGCGCTTCATTTTGATCAGCACCACGGTTGCCAGCATCAGCGCGATACCCGCCAGCATCTGGTTGGAGATGCCGAACAGTGGCCACAAGGTGTTGATCCCACCCAGCGGGTCGATCACGCCTTGATACAACAGGTAACCCCACATCGCCACGCAACCGGCGGTTGCGATCAGGTTGGCGGTCCAGGATTCGGTGCGCTTGAGCGCTGGCACGAAGGAGCCGAGCAAGTCCTGCAGCATGAAACGCCCGGCACGAGTGCCGGCATCCACCGCAGTCAGGATGAACAACGCTTCGAACAGGATCGCGAAGTGGTACCAGAACGCCATGGTGTTTTCACCCGGCAGAAGTTGGTGCAGGATCTGCGCGATACCGACCGCCAGGGTCGGCGCACCACCGGCCCGGGCCAGGATGGTGGTTTCACCGATGTCCTTGGCCACTGCTTGCAGCGCTTCCGGGGTAATTGCAAAACCCCAACTACTGACCGTCTGCGCCACTGAAACAGCATCCGCGCCGACAAGGGCCGCCGGGCTGTTCATCGCAAAGTACACGCCGGGCTCGATCACCGAAGCGGCCACCATGGCCATGATCGCCACGAAGGACTCCATCAGCATGCCGCCATAACCGATGTAACGGGCATGGCCTTCACTGGCGAGCAGCTTCGGCGTGGTGCCGGAAGCAATCAGCGAATGGAAACCCGACACCGCGCCACAGGCGATGGTGATGAACAGGAACGGAAACAGACCACCCTTCCACACCGGCCCGGTGCCGTCGATGAACTGGGTCAATGCCGGCATTTTCAGGTCGGGCATGGTGATCAGAATGCCGATCGCCAGCGCAACGATGGTGCCGATTTTGAGGAAGGTGGACAGGTAGTCACGCGGCGCCAGAATCAGCCACACCGGCAACACTGCGGCCACGAAACCGTAGCCGATCAGCATCCAGGTGATCTGGATTCCGGTGAAGGTAAAGGCTTTGGCCCATACCGGGTCAGCGGCAATCTGCCCGCCCAGCCAGATCGAACCCAGCAGCAACGCCACGCCGATCACCGAGATTTCACCGATGCGGCCCGGGCGGATGTAGCGCATGTAGATGCCCATGAACATCGCGATCGGGATGGTCGCCATCACCGTGAACATGCCCCACGGGCTTTCGGCCAGGGCCTTGACCACGATCAGCGCCAGCACCGCGAGGATGATGATCATGATCAGGAAGCAGCCAAACAGCGCGATGGTCCCGGGGATGCGGCCCATTTCCTCACGGACCATGTCGCCCAGGGAACGACCGTTGCGGCGGGTGGACATGAACAAGACCATGAAGTCCTGAACCGCACCCGCCAGCACCACCCCGGCAATCAGCCACAGCGTACCGGGCAGATAGCCCATCTGCGCCGCCAAGACCGGACCGACCAGCGGCCCTGCGCCAGCGATCGCTGCGAAGTGGTGTCCGAAGAGCACGTGTTTGTTGGTCGGCACGTAGTCCAGACCATCGTTGTTGAGTACGGCGGGAGTGGCTCGATTGGGATCGAGTTGCATCACCTTGGTGGCGATGAACAGGCTGTAATAGCGGTACGCGACCAGATAAATAGCGACTGCTGCGACTACGATCCAGAGGGCGTTGATGGCTTCGCCGCGGCGCAGGGCCACGACACTTAGCGCAAACGCTCCCAGGACAGCCACGGCAAACCAGGCGAGGTGTTTAGCCAGACGGGGCATAGCGTGTCTCCTGCCGACAGCCAGTGGCTGCGGCGGTAATTATTATAATTGTGTCCGCATTGCGGAGCGGGCCCAATATCCGCCCATGCTGTCGACAAATAAATCCGCGTTACTACGTACGTGGCGTCTACGTAGTTCTACGTAGGCGCCGCTGATCTCTCAGTTGAAATGCAACACCTGTGGGAGCGGGCTGTGGCGAGGGGGCTTGCCCCCGTTTGAGTGCGTAGCACTCACAAGATCTTGGGTACATCAGAGATTTTTTGGGGCCGCTTCGCAGCCCAACGGGGGCAAGCCCCCTCGCCACAGCCCACAAGGTTCTGCGTTTTCATCACGGCCGCAGGTCATTCTGTCCAGCATTGCTACTGGAGGCGCGTATCTTTGGCATATGATGCCGGGCCTTCGCCTTCCCTCGGTCTGGCCAGGAGTAGAGATGCAGCTCAAACACAAAATCGTCGCGCTCGGGATTCTGCCGCTGGTGTTGGCGATCGCGGTCATCTGCGCGCTGGTGATTTCCCTGAACCGCCAACTGGGTGATCAACAGGCGCAACTGATCGAAGACAGCATTCTGGCCAGCAAGCGCGCAGAGCTGAAAAACTACGTCGAAATGGCCCAGAGCCTGATCGCGCCGCTGTACGACAACGGCCGGGGTGACGCGCGCGCGCAGCAACAAGTGCTCGAAGAACTGCGCAAGCTCAGCTTTGGCATCAACGGCTACTTCTTCGTCTACGACCGCGAAGGTCGCAGCCTGATGCACGCGCGCCAGTCAGAGCTTGTAGGCAAATACCTGTGGGACATGACCGACCCTCACGGTTTGCCGGTGATCCAGGCGTTGCTCAAAAGTGCGCAATCGGGCGAAGGTTTTCAACGTTACGCCTGGAACAAACCCTCTTCCGGCCAAGTGACCGACAAGCTCGCCTACGTGGTGATGCTGGACCGTTGGGGCTGGATGCTCGGCACTGGCATCTACCTTGAAGACGTTGAGCGCGCCACCCGACAGGCCCGTGACGAGGTGGCTCAGGGCATCCGCAAAACCATGCTGGCCATTGCCGTGGTGGCCCTTGTGGCGGTGCTGTTTGTCTTCGCCAGCGGCATGACGTTGAACGTCAGCGAGCATCGCCTGGCCGACAAAAAACTCCAGCGCCTGACCCAACGCATTGTCAGCCTTCAAGAGGAAGAACGGTCACGGGTTTCCCGAGAGCTGCACGACGGCATCAGCCAGCTACTGGTGTCTATCAAGTTTCAGTTCGAACTGGCCAGCCATGTGCTGGAGAATGGGCAAGACAAGGGATTGAGCATTTTAAGAGACGCCACGGAGCGCCTCGGGGATGCGATTGGCGAAGTTCGCAGCCTCTCTCACGACCTGCGCTCGTCGCTGCTCGACACCCTTGGCCTGCCGGCGGCAATCGGTCAACTCGCCGCAGAATTCGAGCAGCGCAGCGGTCTGGTCGTGACTTTCAACGATAACGAATTCGACTGTCATCTGGTCGATGGCGCCGCCGTCTCGTTGTTTCGCATTGTGCAAGAAGGCCTGACCAATATCGAACGCCACGCACAAGCAAAAAACGTCATCATTACCCTGCACGGTTCTGAAAAGTCCGTACGTTTGACGGTGGTCGATGATGGTATCGGTTTCAACGTCGCCCAGGTCGAACGTCGTCACGCGGGCATTGGCCTGCGCAACATCCGTGAGCGTGTCGAGCATTTTGGCGGTCGATTCGACCTGACCTCGACGCCGGGAAGAAGTGAGCTGGACGTGCTGCTGCCGATGAAACTGCCCGGTACAGAACGCTGACTCAGCCCATAACAATTAGAGTGAATGCCTGCGATGAACCTGCCCTACCCGATCCGCGTCGCCCTGGTTGACGATCACTCCCTGGTCCGCGACGGAATCAAATCGCTGCTGGGGGTCATGACGCAGCTGGAAGTGGTGGGAGAAGCCGAGAATGGCGCCGATGCCATTGAAATGGTCGGGCGCTGCCAGCCGGATCTGTTGCTGGTCGACATCAGTCTGAAGGACATCAATGGCCTTGAGCTGACGCGGTTGTTACGCAGCCAATACCCGTCGCTCAAGGTGTTGGTGCTGAGCATGTACGACAACTATGAATACGTGAGTGAGTCCGTTCGCTCGGGTGCCAGCGGCTATGTGCTGAAGAACGCGCCTTCACGGGAAATCATTGCGGCAATCGAAGCCATTGTCAGCGGCGGGACGTTCTACAGTGCCGAGATCGCACAGCGGCTCATCGCCGATAAAAGTAGCGACAACGAGCTGACTCCGCGCGAAAGCCAGGTGCTGTACAAGATGGCTCAGGGGCTGAACAACAAGGAAATGGCTCGCGAACTGGATATCAGTGTGCGGACTGTAGAAACTCATCGCCTGAGCATCCGTCGCAAGCTCAACATCGACAAACCCGCCGCACTTGTAAAGTACGCGATCGATCACGGGATCATTTCACGCTAGAGGCGATTCACACCGCGCTCGTATTAACGACACGTGCCGTGCGAATGAACAACGCGCGTACCTTGTCCCAGAAATTCCCCCCCAGCACAAAAAAGCTGCCGATCAACATGGCATCGCCCAGCGCCTGGAGCTGCCAGATATTGGGTCTCAGCCCCGGCCAGATAGTATCTATGTAAGGTTCGAGAAATCCCGAGATCAGCGGCAGGCAAAACATCACGAGGCCAATTCTATGGCGAGCCGGGCCTACTTCCACGTCTGCCGGTGCAAGTGTGGAGACGTAACCGAACATGCTGCGCTTGAGTTGCTGAAAGCCGGATTTGCCCATAATGGCAATGACCAGAATCAACAGAACCTTGTTACTGATAAACAAAACGCCTGTCAGTGCCGCGATCTTTGAGCCGGGCACATCCACTGCGGCAGCGAGAGGCACCATCAGCCAGGAGCCCAGCATCAAACAGATAATCGCGATGCCCAGTTTGAAGCGCCAACCAGCGGAACCAGGTGCATTGTCATCCTGAGAGTTGCTCATGGTCTTCTTAACCTTTTTTGCCGGGATTAATGGATCTTCAGAAGCGTAGCAGTTGGTCGACCCCATGATCATTCAACATGACCTTGTATTTGTCCGAGCTGTACTAACCTAAGCGAACCGGTAACCAACGCCATTTCAATACTAGGTATGTTCGGATGACGTTTTCCCAAGATCTACCATCAGTGCACCGATGCTGACGCGCTCGGGCCGGCTGCTTCTGCTGGTCGCCCTCGGCCTTGGCGGCTGTGTCCGTCTGGGACCGGATTTCCAGGCCCCAGGCGAGGCCTGGACAAAACTCTGGAGCAGCCCCGCGCTTGAGCAAGCCAGCCAACGAAGCCTGAATCCCGACATTCGCCAGTGGTGGCAGGTGTTCGCCGACCCGGTCCTCGACGCGCTGATCGCCGAATCGGATGCGCATAATTCCAACCTGAAAATTGCCGGCCTCCGCGTCATGGAAGCCCGTGCCCGGTTGGGCATTGCGCAAAGCGGGCGTTATCCGCAGCTGCAACAGGCCAGCGCCGACAGCTTGTACTTCAACCGCAAGCAATCCGGTGGCAGCAACCCGCAAGACAGCCACTTCTGGCAACACAGCGCGGGCTTTGATGTCGGCTGGGAACTGGACTTCTGGGGGCGTTTCAGTCGAGCCATCGAGTCCTCCGATGCCAGTTACTTCGCGGCCCAAGCCAACTATGAAGACGTTCTTGTACTGTTGCGTGCTCAGGTGGCCGATACCTACTTTTTGTTGCGCACCACCGAAGCGCGTTTGCGCGTCGCCCGAGAAAACGCCGAACAGCAAAAGCGCAACTTTGAGATCACCGAAAAACTGTTCAATAGTGGCCAGAGCGCCGAACTCGACTTGCAACAAGCCAAGACCCAATACCTGGGCACCTTGAGCAGCATTCCGGATTTTGAGGCGCAAGTAGTGCGCACCCGTAACGCGTTGGCTGTGCTGATCGGACAGCCACCCAGCACCCTGCCCCAATTGCTTGAAAACGAGGGACTGATCCCGCTGGTGGACCAAGCCGTGCTGCAAGACGTGCCGGCCAACCTGTTATTGCGTCGACCGGACGTGCGCGCCGCCGAGCTCAATGTCGCGGCCCAGTCGGCTCTGATCGGTGTCGCGCAAACCGACTTCTATCCGTCGCTGACCTTGCTGGGCAGCATCGTCTGGACCACCGATACGTTGAGCGGCACCTCCAACAGCCTGGACCTGATCGGCGGTCCCAGTTTGCGCTGGAACCTGTTTGACCACGGCCAGATCAGCAACAACGTGCGTATACAGGATGCGCGGTTGCAGCAGCTGATTGAGGTTTACCGCGACAAAGTCCGCCAGGCCGCACGGGAGGCCGATGATGCCGCCAGCAGCCTGATCAAATCACTGGAACGCGAGCGCATCCTGGGTGAAGCACAGGTCGCCGCCGCGCGTTCGTTGAGCCTGGCCAGCACCCAATACCGGGAAGGTTACTCGGACTTCCAGCGCGTGCTGGACGCTCAACGCGCATTGCTCGAACAGCAGGACAATTACCTGCTCAGCCGAAGTAATGCCGTGAGCAACCTGATCGCTCTGTACAAAGCCCTTGGCGGTGGGTGGTACAGCGCCCAGCCGACAGTCGATCAAAACACTCGCCAGCAAATGGAACAACGTACCGACTGGGGCAACCTGCTGAATGAGCCGGCCCCTTCGCAAGCCTCTTATCCCGAGCCAGAAGGTTAAAGCCGATGACTGAACCCTCGCCGCCCGTCACTGAGGCGCCCTCCCCCAAGGCATCCGAGCCTGCCGCCGATCCTGCAAAAAAGGGCATCAAATGGGTGATGCTGCTGATCGTCCTGAGTCTGGCCTGGTACTTGTTGGCTGACCGTTTCACGCCATATACGCAACAGGCTCGGGTGGGCGCTTTTGTCATTCCGGTGGCCTCCGAAGTGGCCGGCCGGGTGATCCGTGTAAATGTGCGCAACAATCAGGACGTCAAAGCGGGCGATGTGCTGTTTGAAGTGGATCAGCAGCCCTATCAAATAGCCGTCGACCGCGCACGTGCCGACCTGGAATCAACACGCCGACAAATCGGTGCCAGCACCGCCGGCATTGCTTCGGCTCAAGCCAATTTGCGCGCAGCCCAGGCCAATGAACTCAAGGCGCGGCAGGACAATCAGCGTCTTGAAGGTTTGTACCGCGAAGATCCCGGCACCATTTCCGTGCGCTTGCTTGAAGTCTCTCGGGCCAACCGTGAACAGGCTGTCAGCCAGGTCGCCGCAGCCCATGCCGAAGTCCAGCGAGCACGGGAACAGGAAGGCGGCAGCGAGGAAGACAACGCGCTGTTGCGTAGCGCCGCCACTGCGTTGTCAAAAGCCGAACTGGACTTGTCCAACACGCAGATTCGCGCACGGTCGGCTGGACTGATCACCGATCTGCGTACCGATGTCGGACAGTTCGCCACTGCCGGCAGCCCGGTCATGACCCTGATTGCCATCCACGATGTATGGATCAGCGCGGACATGACCGAAAACAACCTCGGCCTGGTCGAGGTCGACACCCCTGTTTCGATCGTTCTGGATGCCATGCCGGGGAAGGTTTTCGAGGGTCGTGTGCGCAGTGTCGGCTACGGTGTCAGCGTCGGTCAGAGCACTGCACCCGGCAGCCTTCCCAGTGTGCAGAACAGCCGCGACTGGCTGCGTCCGGCCCAGCGTTTCCCAGTGATTATCGAGTTCTCCGAGGACTCAAGGAAAACGCTGTTCGCCAGCCGCGCCATCCGTGCCGGTGGGCAGGCTGAAGTGATGGCATTCCCGACTCAAGACAACCCGTTGAACCTGCTCGGTCGTTTGTTCGTGGGGATCATGAGCTGGCTGAGCTATGCCTATTAAGGGCGTGCCTACCAAGCGCACGCCCCGGGTTCAGCGTGCGTTGCGTATGGGCACAGGCACCGCATTGTGCCTGGCGGCCAGCTTCGGCCTGGGCTTGCCGATCCCTTTTCTCGCGCCTGTGCTGGCCGTGTTGCTGTTGGCTTCCCTCAATCGGCCGCTGCCATTGAAGGCCGGATTGATTCTCGCTCTGGCTGCGATGTTAACCACCGGCGTCGGCCTGTTGTTGATTCCGATCCTGCGTTACTACCCGATTACCGGCGTGCTGCTGATTGGCGTCAGTATGTTCCTGGCTTTTGGTTTTGGTCTGCGCGGCGGCAACGCCTTGATCATGACCTTCATGATCATTGGCCTGACTATGATTTCTTCGGCCGGCGTTGCCGAGTTCGATCTGGCGACGATGGTCATCGGTGCCCTGGTCAAGGGTTTGATCCTCGCCGTTCTCGTCGTGGCGTTTAGTCACTGGCTGTTTCCCGACCCTGCCAATGCCCCCTCCCCACCCGCCGCCAGCGCTTTGCCGGCGCAAGATGTGGGCAGGGTTGCACTGCGTGCAACCCTCATTGTCATACCGGCATTCCTGTTGGCCCTGATCGACCCGGCGAGCTATCTGCCGATCATTTTGAAAGCGGTCAGTCTTGGCCAACAGAGTTCGACGACAACGACGCGCAACGCTGCTCATGAATTGCTCGGTTCGACCTTCATGGGTGGCCTGCTGGCTGTTGGGTTCTGGTGCGCGCTCAGCCTGTTTGTGCACTTGTGGATGTTCTTTCTGTGGATGCTCCTGTTCGGCTTGCTGTTGGCGCGCAAACTCTATGCCCTGAGCCCGACCCGACAAACCCCGGGGTTCTGGCTCAACAGTCTGGTCACGCTGATCATCCTGCTGGGTCAGTCGGTTCAGGACAGCCTCGCCGGGAAAGACGTCTATACCGCCTTCGCCGTGCGCATGGGATTGTTTATCGCCCTCACGCTCTATGCCTTGCTGATGGTCCATCTGCTTGATCGGCGGCAGCGCAGTCCAGGCGTCACCCAGCTCACGGAGTGACCTGATAACCCCGCCCTTGCAGGCAACCGTGATGCTGCTGTTTCACATCCCCCTCGACCTGCTCATAAAACTCGTCATGTTGACGTCCTGGTACCTGCGTAGCATCCACCGCAGCACCCTCCGAGGCTGGCAGGCTTGAGGTGCTCTGGTTGTCCGTGACGTTGCTGCAATCATTGATATCCAGCTGGACTTGTTGCGAGCTCTGCCCGTTCAAGGGCACGACCGTTTCGGCCTGAACCAGGGAATAGACCATCGACATGACGACACACAGGCAGAAAGACGATAACCGACTCATGATGATCTCCGACACGGTCCACTGTGTTTGCGGGCCAGTGTTTGGCTGGGAAGTTCCTGGAACAACGCTCGATAACTGCTGGAAAACCGCCCCAAATGCCAGAACGACCAATCCATCGCCACTTGCGCGACCGTCGTTTCCCCGGCCGTTCGCCTGAGCAATTCGCGGCGCGCGCTGTTGAGCCGACGCAAGCGCAACCAATGCGTGGGTGTCATCCCGGTATACGCCTTGAACGCATGCTGCAACTGACGCAGCGAAACCCCGGCCACCTGAGACAGCTCCAGCAAATTGAGGGTTTCTTCCGGTGTATCGGCAGCCCATTCGGCGACGCGTTTCATGATCGTTCGCTCCTCCGCCCGGCGCTGCAAACCTGCGCGATCCAGGCACACACAGGCGTTATCGAGGATGTACAAACAGTCCTCCAACAGTTGCTGGGTCAACGCCTCTTTGCTCGGCGGATCCAGCGTCTGCGTCAGCCGCGTCAACGTCCCGCTCAACCAGCGGCTGAACAGTGCGTTCTGACCTGAATTGAGCGGCGACATGAACAAGCCTTCGAGCCGCGCCACGTCCAGGCCATGGCGCTGAACGAATTCCGGACCGAACACCACGGCGATTTCCTGGTAGTTCTCCGGGGTGATCCAGATGTTGCGGCTTTCACCGTTCAGCACGTACAGCGAGTTGTCGCTGCGATCGAAACAGAACGCCAGCGAGCCTTGCGGGGCGCTGAAATTCTGCTCGACACGGGTGTTCATCTGTTCTTCGTAAATCTCTACGCCTTGCAAGTCCAGATAGCGCACCCGCCCGGCGAAATGCCCCGGGGACATTTGCTGATAGTGCTGCACCCAACCCGGTGTGGCGCGGATTTGCTCGGCCACGTCGGCGGTGTTGAACGCTTGAACCTGCAACGGATTGCACGCTGTCATGGGGTGCCTCGCGCACTCTTTTGGTGCGCTTTGTGCTGTTTAAAGTGGATAGATGGAACGGCAAGGCTCACCCAAGATAGTCGTCAACGCGCCACAGGGGAAGTGTTCGGTGGATGAAGCCGCGTCCCTCCCCGGCGTTAATCAAACCAATAATGAGGTTTTTATGAATGCCCCTTTCGATCAGCTGTTCACGTGGCTGAAAGATCACAAGATTACCGAGGTCGAGTGTGTGGTCAGCGACTTGACCGGCATCGCTCGCGGCAAGATTGCACCCACCAACAAATTCCTGCATGAGCGAGGCATGCGCCTGCCGGAAAGTGTGCTGCTGCAAACGGTAACCGGGGACTTTGTTGACGACGACATCTACTACGACCTGCTCGACCCGGCCGACATCGACATGGTCTGCAAGCCCGTCGCCGATGCGGTTTACGTCATTCCATGGGCCATCGAACCCACCGCCATCGTGATCCATGACACGTTCGACAAGTTCGGCAATCCCATCGAACTGTCGCCGCGCAACGTGCTGAAGAAAGTGCTGCAGCTCTACACCGACAAAGGCTGGAAGCCGATTGTCGCGCCAGAAATGGAGTTCTACCTGACCCAGCGCTGCGAAGACCCGGACTTGCCGCTCAAGGCGCCGCTGGGACGCTCCGGTCGTGCGGAAAGCGGTCGTCAGTCGTTTTCCATCGACGCCGCCAACGAATTCGATCCACTGTTTGAAGACGTTTATGACTGGTGTGAACTCCAGGGCCTGGACCTCGACACGCTGATCCACGAAGACGGCCCGGCGCAGATGGAAATCAATTTCCGTCACGGCGACGCGCTGGATCTGGCGGACCAGATCACCGTGTTCAAACGCACCCTGCGCGAAGCGGCACTCAAGCACAACGTCACCGCGACCTTCATGGCCAAACCGATCGGCGACGAGCCCGGCAGTGCCATGCACTTGCACCAGAGCGTGGTGGACATTGCCACCGGCCAGCCGATTTTCGCCGATGCCGACGGGCAGATGAGCGAACTGTTCCTGCACCACATCGGCGGCTTGCAAAAATACATTCCCAAAGTGCTGCCGATGTTTGCGCCCAACGTCAATTCGTTCCGCCGCTTCCTGCCCGACACCTCGGCGCCGGTCAACGTTGAATGGGGCGAAGAAAACCGCACCGTCGGCCTGCGCGTACCGACCTCTAGCCCTGACGCCATGCGCGTGGAAAACCGCTTGCCGGGCGCAGATGCCAACCCCTATCTGGCGATCGCCGCGAGCCTGTTGTGCGGGTATCTGGGCATGGTCGAAAAGGTCGAGCCGAGCGCCGCGGTGCAGGGCCGTGCCTACGAGCGACGCAATCTGCGCCTGCCGATCACCATCGAGGACGCACTGACACGCATGGAAGAGTGCGAAACCATCGAGCGTTATCTGGGCAGCAAATTCGTGCGCGGTTACGTCGCGGTCAAACGGGCCGAACACGAAAACTTCAAGCGCGTGATCAGCTCCTGGGAGCGCGAGTTTTTGCTACTCAGCGTCTAACCCCCCTGATGATCGTTCCCACGCTCCGCGTGGGAATGCCTCAAGGGACGCTCCGCGTTCCAATGGGACGCAGAGCGTCCCGGGCTGCATTCCCACGCAGAGCGTGGGAACGATCAAACGCCTGAAGAAATTCAATAACTAAAAGAGGTGTCGATATGCGTCTATTGAAATCCGTGGTTCCGGTCGCGCTGGCCTTGGCGTTCAGCGCCGGGGCGCAGGCTCAGCCGAGCGTCAGCGTCTACAACTGGACCGATTACATCGGTGAGACCACCCTCGCCGACTTCCAGGCAAAAACCGGGACCAAAGTGATCTACGACGTATTCGATTCCAACGAAACCCTGGAGGGCAAACTGCTCGCCGGCCGTACGGGTTATGACGTGGTGGTGCCCTCCAATCACTTCCTCGCACGCCAGGTGAAGGCCGGCGCGTTCCTCAAACTGGATCGCTCGCAACTGCCCAACTGGAAAAACCTCGACCCGAAACTGCTGGCCTTGCTGGAAAAAAATGATCCGGGTAATGAACATTCGGTGCCGTACCTGTGGGGCACCAACGGCATTGGCTACAACGTCGACAAGGTCAAGCAAGTGCTGGGCATCGATCGCATCGATTCCTGGGCGGTGTTTTTCGAGCCAGAGAACCTGAAGAAGCTCAGTCAGTGCGGCGTGTCGATGATGGATTCGGCCGATGAAGTGTTCCCGGCGGTCCTGAACTACATGGGCATGGACCCACGCAGCGAAAACCCCGAGGATTTTAAAAAGGCCGAAGCCAAACTGCTGACCATCCGGCCTTACATCACCTATTTCCATTCGTCCAAATACGTGTCGGACCTGGCCAATGGCGACATTTGCGTTGCGTTCGGCTATTCGGGCGATGTGTTCCAGGCGGCGAACCGAGCCAAGGAAGCGAAGAACGGCGTGAATATCGCCTACTCGATCCCCAAGGAAGGCAGTAACCTCTGGTTCGACCTGCTGGCGATTCCTGCCGACGCCAGCAACCCGAAAGAGGCTCACTCGTTCGTCAACAACCTGCTGGATCCGCAGGTAATCGCCAAGGTCAGCGCGTCGGTCGGTTACGCCAATCCAAACCCGGCGGCCAAGCAATACATGGACCCGGAGCTGGTCAATAATCCAGAGGTCTATCCTCCTCAGGAAGTGCTCGACAAACTCTACATCTCCACCACCCCGCCCCAGCCGATCATGCGTCTGATGACCCGCTCCTGGAGCAAAGTGAAGTCCAACCAATGAATCAGTACGACAACGAACACGCTCATTCCTATTACGCGGCATCGGCCAAGGGCATGACACCTTACCCCGCGCTGGGCTCGGATCTTGAGGCCGATGTCTGCGTGGTGGGCGGCGGCTTTACCGGGGTTAACACCGCGATCGAACTGGCGCAGCGCGGGCTCTCGGTGATTCTGCTGGAAGGCCGGCGGATCGGCTGGGGCGCCAGTGGGCGTAATGGCGGGCAGTTGATCCGCGGCATCGGCCATGACGTCAGCGGTTTCGCCCGATATGTCGGTCAGGACGGCGTGCGCTATTTGGAGCGTGCAGGCATCGAATCGGTGGAACTGGTGGGTAATCGCATCCGTGAGCATGGGATCGATTGCGACCTGCGCTGGGGCTTCTGCGAGCTGGCCAACACCCCGGCGCAGTTCGAGGCGTTCAAGGCTGAACTGCAAAACCTTGCCGAACTGGGTTACAGCCATGAAACCCGACTCGTCGGCCCCGGGCAGATCCGCCAGCAAGTGGTGGGCTCCGATGTTTATGCCGGCGGCCTGATCGACATGGGGTCGGGTCATTTGCATCCGCTGAATCTGGTGCTTGGCGAAGCGCGCGTTGCCAAATCCCTCGGGGTGCGAATATTCGAACAAAGCCCGGTGCTGGAGTTGATCCATGGCAGCACCGTTCAGGTTCGTTGCGCGGGCGGCACGGTGCGCGCCGGTAGTCTGGTGCTGGCCTGCAACGCGCACCTGGAAGAACTCGAACCACGCCTGACTGGCAAGGTTTTACCGGCAGGCAGTTACATCATCGCCACCGAGCCTTTGGCGCCTGAGGTTGCCACGCAATTGATCCCGCAGAACCTGGCGCTGTGCGACCAGAAAGTCGGCCTCGATTACTACCGGCTCTCGGCGGATCGACGCTTGTTGTTTGGCGGTGCCTGTCATTATTCCGGGCGCGATCCGGGGGATATCGGCGCTTATATGCGGCCAAAAATGCTCAAGGTCTTCCCACAGCTGGCGGACGTGCGCATCGACTATCAATGGGGCGGCATGATCGGCATCACCGCCAACCGCTTTCCCCAGGCCGGACGCTTGAGCCAGTACCCGAACGTGTTCTACGCCCAGGGTTACTCCGGTCATGGCCTGAACGTGACCCACTGGTGCGCACGATTGCTGGCCGAAGCGATTCATGCCGGGCATAGCCAGGGGCTGGACGTTTTCAGCGCCGTGCCGCACATGACCTTCCCCGGTGGAAAAGCCCTGCGCTCACCGCTGCTGGCCCTCGGCATGTTCTGGTATCGCCTGCGCGAATTGCTCGGCTGAAGGGGGTGCCATCGTGGGTACTGGTTTACTCGCGAGGGCGACATGTCAGCCACTTATTGGTTGAATGTCGGGCCGTCTTCGCGAGCAAGCCCGCTCCCACAATTGACCGAGTTCTCTCAGAGGAATGCGGTCGAATGTGGGAGCGGGCTTGCTCGCGAAGAACGATGACGCGGTCGATCAGACTTTATGTCCCCGTCCTCTTGATCAGTCTTTTATTTGCTCAATCGCAAGTCACTTCTATATTGAGGGAGTGCTCTGACTTTCCTGCCTCCTGGCGAGTGCGGCCTATGGCTACGACTGACCAACTGATCATCTGCGAGCACTGCGACTGCGTGTATGAAAAAGTCACGCTCGCCAAACATCAGAAAGCCCTGTGTACCTGCTGCGGCGGCGTGCTGCAGCGTTATAACGGACTGTCGGTGGAGCAGCGTCTGGCTTTGGCCTTCACGGCAACGGTGCTGTGGATTTTCGCCAACTTCTATCCCGTCATGAGCATCAGCCTCAAGGGCCTGAAAAACAGTGCGACGCTATGGGATTCGGTATTGGCGTTGAGCCAGGGACCGATCACCTTTATTGCGCTGGTGGCGGCGATATCCATCATCATCGCGCCGCTTTTTCAACTGGTGTTGCTGATCTGGGTCCTGAGCTTCGCCCTCGTGCATCGGCGCTCGCCAGGCTTCAAGCTGTGCATGCGCTGGCTGGAAACCCTCAGGCCCTGGAGCATGCTCGAGGTTTGCCTGCTGGGGGCAATGGTGGCGGTGTTCAAACTGGCAGGTTTGCTCGATGTAATACCCGGCCTTGGCCTGTTTGCCCTGGCTGTCCTCAGCCTGCTACTGATCCGCATCGCCGGGCGCGATGTCCGTGAATTGTGGGACACCCTATGAACAGGCCACCGCTCGCCAGCGAACTCAACCTGTGCCTGTGCCATAGCTGCGGTCTGGCCTGCGACATAACGGATAACCCTCACGAATGCCCACGCTGCGGCGCGCCCCTGCATGCTCGAAAAACCAATTCATTGACCCGCACATGGGCCTACTTGCTGACCTCACTGGTGTTCTATGTCCCGGCCAATCTGCTGCCGGTGATGAACACCAGTCTGTTCGGCAACGGCTCCGACAGCACCATCATGAGCGGTGTGCTGGAGTTCTGGGCACACGGTGCGTGGGACATTGCCCTGATTATTTTCATCGCCAGCATCGCGGTGCCAGGCATCAAGTTCGTTGCCCTCTCCCTGCTGCTGATCACTGTGCAACGCGGCAGCCTTTGGGCGCGCAAGGAGCGCTCGAAGCTTTACCGTTTCGTCGAGCTGATCGGCTACTGGTCGATGCTCGATGTGATTGTTGTCGCACTGGTCGCCGCACTGGTGAAATTCCAGGCCCTGGGCGATATTCAACCGCGCCTGGGTATTCTGTTTTTTGGTCTGGTGGTGGTATTCACCATGCTGTCTGCCATGAGTTTCGATCCGCGGCTGATCTGGGATGAAAAGCGGGATAACGAGCGGCATAACCCACCCAACGAGGAGGTCATGGATGAAGTCGCAAGCCACTGATGGGCCGCAAGACCCCGGCCAGGCCAGTATCAAGACCCGTCGCTTCAGCGTTTCGCTGGTGTGGATTGTGCCGATCGTTGCGGTGCTGGTGGGGATCTCCCTGGTGATACACAGCATGATGCAGGAAGGCCCGACCATCACCGTCACGTTCAAGACCGGTAGCGGTCTTACGGCCAACAAGACCGAGGTCAAATACCGCAACGTGGTCATCGGCCATGTCTCTGAAGTGAAGCTGAGCAACGATCAGAAAAGCGTTAACGCCACGATCAAACTCGACAAACAGGCTGAAAACTTCACCCGCGAAGATTCGCAATTCTGGGTCGTGCGACCGCGCATTGGTGCCGGCGGCGTCTCGGGCATCGATACCCTGCTGTCAGGCGATTACATCGGCGCCGACATCGGCGAGGCCAATGCCCGTTCCAAACACTTCATTGGTCTGGAAAACCCGCCGCCCATTACCTATGGCGAGCCGGGCAAGCGCTTCATGCTGCACACCCAGGACCTGGGCTCGCTGGACATCGGCTCCCCCGTCTATTACCGCAAGATTCCAGTCGGGCAAGTGGTGGCGTATGCGCTGAATGCCGACGGCAAAGGGGTGAACATCGAAATTTTCGTGCATTCGCCCAATGACGTCTTCGTCACGCAGAACACCCGGTTCTGGAACGCCAGTGGTATCGATGTGAGCGTGGGTGCCAATGGTTTTGCGGTGAATACCGAATCCCTGTCTTCGTTGTTGGTGGGCGGCATCGCGTTTCGCGCGCCGGAATACAGCCCCAATGATCAGCCGGCCAGCGAGAATAAAGCCTTCGACCTGTTCGAAGACCAACAAACCGCCCTCGCGCCCCCCTTTGGCAAGGGGCAGTTCCTGAGTTTGCGCTTCGATCAGGCCTTGCGCGGGCTGAAGATCGACGCGCCGGTGGAGTTCCTCGGCATCGAATTTGGCAGAGTCGTCTCGGTCAATCTGGATTTCGACGCGAAAAAGCGCAGCTTCCCGGTCAATGTCGGCATCGTGATCTACCCGCAACGCCTCGGTCAGGCTCATACCAAAATGCTCGAGGCCTTGAAGCATGACCCTAATGACGAAGCCGCTGGTGTGCGGCTGATGGGCAGCTTCATCGAAAACGGCCTGCGAGCCCAGGCCCGTAGCGGCAACCTGTTGACCGGTCAGCTCTACATCGCGCTCGACTTCTACCCCGACGCAGAGAAAGTCGTGTTCGATCCAACCGCCCGCCCCGTCACCATCCCCACCATTCCTGGCAGCCTCGAGCAGTTGCAGGAAAAACTGGAAAACATGGTCAACAAGATCAACCAGCTACCGATCGACCGCATTGCCGGCAATCTCGACAGCAACCTCGTCGAACTGCGCAAGGGCCTCGTACAGTTCAACGCCAGGACCCTGCCCGGCGTGCAGACCACCTTGGGGGACGTCAGCAAGGCCTTGCAATCGGCCAGCTCGACCTTGGCCGAGGATTCGCCGCAACGGGAGCAGTTGACCCAGACCCTGGACGAACTCGGGCGCATGTCACGCTCCTTGCGTGAACTCTCGGATTACCTGGGCCGGCATCCGGAATCACTGATTCGCGGTCGTCCCGACAACGCCGCACCGATGGATATGAAGGCGCCACCGCGCAACTGACCACAGGAGCAATACCCATGGCTTTCCCGCTGAAGATCTCGCTGGTCACTGCGCTGTTGCTGCTCACCGCTTGCCGCAGCGATCCGATTCAGTTCCATACCCTGACCCCGACCCAACTGAGCGGCGCAAGCGGCGGCGCGGAGATTCAGATCGAAGGCATCACGGTGCCGCCCCAGGTCGATCGGCCGCAGATTGTCATTCGCCAAGGTAACAGTGGCCTGGCGATCCTCGAAACCGAATGGTGGGCGGCGAGTCTGGTGGATGAATTGCGCAGCGCCCTGGTCGATCAACTGGTCACCAACAATCTGCAACGCAGAGTGTCGTTGCGACTGGACGTGCAGCGCTTCGATTCGATCCCCGGCCAATACGCGTTGATCGACGTCAAATGGCGCCTGCGCAATCTCGGCCCCGGCGATGCTGCGCTGATCACCTGTCGCAGCACGTTGCAGACCCCCGCTGGCCCGAGCATTGATGAGCTGGTGGTCGCCCATCAGAACAATGTGAAGCGGTTAGCTGCCGCCATCAGTCAGGCTGCAATCGGATCTTCACGGGGCTGTCCGTCGGTCAAGTAGCAAGTGCGCGGTTTTCCCTCGGTGGCAAAGCACGTAGGATGCCGCCCAACCACCGAGGCTGACCGATGTCCCATACAGGTACCCTTCAGGGTTCAAGCGTAAGAATCCTGATTTATCTTCTGTTCGCGATCCAGCTCATCTCCATGGGCGCGATGGAAATGAGCGGGCCGTTCTGGCCCGTCCATCTGCGTGGGCTGACGTCGTCGGAGTCGGTGTTCAGCTTCGCCAGTATCGCCGTCTACGTCGGGCCGATGCTGGGGATTATTCTGACCAGCGCATTCTGGGGCCGTATCGGCGACCGGTATGGCCACAAGTTGATGATGATCCGCGCCCTGGCCGGTTTGTCATTGACCCAGCTTGGGCTGGCCCTCTGCAGCGATATCTGGGTGATCCTGCTCCTGCGCTTCTTGCAGGGCGCGTTCGCCGGGTACATCGCCCCGGCCCAGGCCTACGGCGTCAGCATTGAAGCGCCTTCACGCCGGGCGCGGCTGTTTGCAATCCTGCAAATATCCACCAACGTCGGTTCATTGCTCGGTGCCGTGGTCGGCGGGCTGATCCTCGATTACGCGACCTTCTTCTGGATCAACATCATTGCCTCGGCCCTCTGTGCGATTTGCACCGTGGTGGCGGCCGTGACCTTGCCGGATGTGCCGCCGGTGAAGAAAGCATCGGTGGTGGATGCCACTGCACCGGTCAAGCGTTCACGTAGTGTGTGGCAAGGCTCGCCGCTGCTGTCGTTGCTGGGCGTGATGGGAATTTTGTTGCTGGCGCGAATGCTGCCCCAGACTTCGTTCTCGCTGTATGTCAGCTCGGTGTTCGAGGTCCGCAATTCGGTGGTCGGCCTGTGCTATGGCTTACTGGCCTTGGGTTTCATCATCTCGGCGGCGCCGTGGTCGCGCTACTTCGAGCACCGTAGCCAGCAGGACACCCTGCACCGCATCACCTGCATTGTTATCGGTTGCATCGGCCTGACCGCCGTGGCCGGCATCACCCGCAACCCGGCGGTGTTTGTCATTGCCTACTTCGTGTGGGGAGTGCTGCTGGGGGCGACGACGCCGGTGCTGATGGCACTGATCTCGAAAACCGCCGACAGCTCACAGCAGGGTTACGTGCTGGGGATTGCCCAAAGTACCGCGCAATTCGCCTCCATCGCGGGTATCTCGGCCGGTGGTTTGCTCAGCCAGGTCTATGGTTTGCAATACACCTACCTGTTTGTTTGCCTGGCCTACGTAGTCGCGCTGATTCCGATTGTCGCCTTGCGCTATTGGCCAGTGGTGATGCAACCGAGCCAGGTCCCTCCCGGCGATTGATCCTGAAGGCGCCTCTTGCGCCGCAGGGTCACAGTCAACTAGCATTGGGAATACTTCTCAATCGCTAAAAATTATCATCCATGAGCGATACCCTGCCCGCGACTCACAACAATCACCTGCGCATGATCGAGGCCCTGTACAGCGGCCATCATGGCTGGCTGTATGCCACGCTGCGCAAAAAACTGGGCAACGCCATGGATGCGGCCGATCTTGCACAGGACACCTTTACTCGCATACTCGCTTCCCGGGTCGCGGTCATTGAGCAGCCTCGGGCTTACCTGAGCTGTGTGGCCAAGGGCATTCTGGTCAATTGGTATCAGCGCAAGGCGCTCGAACGCGCCTACCTGGATGCCTTGGCGTTGCTGCCCGCGCCCGAAGCGCCCTCCCCCGAACTGCGCTTCATGGTGCTGGAAACCCTGCACGAAATCGACGCGATGCTCGATTCCCTGCCGCCGCTGGTGAAGCGTACATTCTTGCTATCGCAGATTGGCGGGCTGAAATACGAGGACATCGCCGCGCAACTGGGCGTCTCGCTGATTACCGTCAAGCGCTACATGAAGCAGGCTTTCGTGCAATGCCTGATGCTGGTGGAATGAATGTCGACTCGCCACAGTGACGCGCAAATCGATCCGCGAATTCTCGAAGAAGCCGCCGAATGGCTGATGCGCCTGAGCGAAAGCGACTTCAACGAAACCCAGCGTGCCGAGTGGGAATGCTGGCGTGTCAGCAGCCCCGAGCGTCATCGCGCCTGGGCTCGTGCGCAATTGCTGCAAAGCAAGCTCGGCGGGCTGCCGCCGTCACTGGCGATGTCGGCGCTGGATCGCCCAAGCAATCCTGAGCGACGCACCGCACTGGCAAAACTGGCGACTATCCTCGCGGTACTGCCCACCGGCTGGGGCAGTTGGAAACTGCTGGAATCGCAACAATGGACGGCCGACTATCGGACTGCCGTGGGCCAACGTCGTGAAATGACCCTGGCCGACGGTTCGCACATCACCTTGAATACCGACACCGCCATCGATGTGCTGTTCGACGCTAACCAGCGACTGATCAACTTGCGCGAAGGTGAAATTCTGGTGCAGACCGTGCCGGATGTATTGCCCCAGGCCAGACCTTTTCTGGTCAGCACCCGTCAGGGGCGCATGCAGGCCTTGGGCACACGGTTTACCGTTCGCCAATGGCAGACCCGCACCCACCTTGCCGTGCTGGACGGCGCGGTCAGAGTCGAGTTGCCCCGTGACAGTCACGTCGCCCCATTGATCGTCAATGCCGGGCAACGCACCGATTTTTCCGCGCAAGCCTTTGGCCGGTTGAACCCGGTGGACAGCGCCGTCAGCGCCTGGGCTCAAGGCATGTTGATGGCTGACAACGTACGTCTGGCCGACTTCCTCGCCGAACTGGCGCGCTATCGCAAAGGCTTCGTACGCTGCGACCCGGCCATTGCCGATCTGCGCATTTCCGGCGCCTTCCCCATCAGCGACACACAACGCACCTTGAACATGCTCGTGCAGACGTACCCAGTAATCGCCACCGGGCATTTAAGCGGCTATTGGGTCACGCTTTCTCCCGCCTGAGCTCGCAAAAAAATATTGCGGTGCAGGTGATACTTTTTTTGATCTCGACTGGCTAGGGAAGGAAGAACTTCTCAACCTCGTCGAAAGGGTCATCACTCCATGTTCGTTGCACGCCCTCAGTGTTCGGATCGCTCGTTGAAACTGGCTGTCCGTAGCGCGTTGCTAAGCCTTGCCCTGACCGCTGCCGTCAGCCCGACTGCCTCGGCCGCCGCGCCGGTACAGCTGGATGCCGCAGCTACCCGCGCCTACAACATCGCGCCGGGGCCATTGGGTGCAACGTTGTCGAGATTTGCCGTGGACGCCGGCATTGCCCTGTCATTTCAGCCCTCGATGACCGAAGGCCTGACCAGCCCGGGCCTGTCGGGCACATACTCGACGCAGGAAGCGCTCAGCCGATTGCTGGCCGGCAGCGGGCTGGAAATCGTCTCGCGCAATGACGGCAGCTATACCCTGGCACCGCGTCCGGCCGACAGTGCAGGCGGGTTGACCCTTGACGAAACCACGGTCAACGGCATCGACGCTCGCACCAATAGCCTGCCGCCAGCTTATCCAGGCGGTCAGGTCGCCCGCGGTGGGCGCCTCGGCATGCTGGGCAACAAAGATGTAATGGACGCGCCCTTCAGCGTCAGCAACTACACCTCGGCACTGATGAAGGATCAGCAGGCGGTCACCGTGGCCGATGTGCTGGAGCGCGACTCCTCGGTGCGCTCCACGGGCCAGACCGGTGGTATCGTCGATTCCTTCTTCATCCGCGGCTTCCCGGTGGGTGAAGGCAACCTCGGTGAGTTGGCGTTCGACGGCGTGTACGGCGTGGCCCCCAACTATCGGGTGTTCACCGAGTACGCCGAACGCATCGAAGTGATCAAAGGCCCTGGCGCCCTGCTCTACGGCATGTCACCCAACAGCGGCGTCGGTGGCGTGATCAACGTGATGCCCAAGCGCTCTCTCGATGAAGACCTGACCCGGTTCACCGCCAGTTACGCCATGAACTCGCAGATCGGCGGGCACATCGACGTCAGTCGGCGCTTCGGTGAGGAACGCCAGTTCGGCGTGCGCATCAACGGCAGCACCCAGCAAGGCGACACCGCCATCGACGATCAATCCCGTGACGTCGATATCGGTTCGATCTCGCTGGATTATCAGGGTGACCGCCTGCGCACCACCCTGGACCTGATCAGCCAGAAGGAACAATTCGACGCCGCGTCACGACCGTTCCTCGTTGCTTCCGGCGTGGAGATTCCGTCCGCAGCCAATGGCCGTACTAACGTCAGCCAGGACTGGGGTTGGTCTGAAACCCGTGATAAATCCGCCTTGCTCGGCGCCGAGTACGACCTCAACGACGCCCTGACCGTGTTCGCCCACGCTGGCGGCGGCAAGTCGGATGTCGCGCGAATGTCCGACCAGACCCCGACCATCCTCAACAGCGCTGGCGATACGCGCTCGGTCCCCGGCTATTACAAATTCGAAGTTGAGCGTTACACCGTCGATGCCGGTGCCCGCGTGCGCTTCGACACGGGCCCGATCAGCCACAGTACCACCGTGCAAGTCACCCGTTACCGCGACGAGTTGTCCAGGGGCATCAACTCCGGCCCGGCGGTTCTGTCGAACATGTATCACCCGGTCGACCGTCCGAAACCATCGATTGCCAGCCCCGATGCGCTGAAAGTCTCCGAGACCGAGCTGTCCGGCGTGGCCCTGGCCGACACCCTGTCGATGATGGACGAACGTTTGCAGGTCACCCTCGGCCTGCGCAAGCAGAATATCCAGTCCGATAACTACAACACCGCCGGCGTGGTCACCACCTCGTACGATGAAAGCGAAACCACGCCGCTGTTCGGGGTGGTGGTCAAACCCTGGGATCACGTTTCGTTCTACTACAACTACATCGAAGGCTTGAGCAAAGGCGACATTGCGCCTGCCACGGCCTCGAACTCGGGCGAAATCTTCGCGCCTTACATCTCCCGCCAACAGGAAGTCGGGGTCAAGGTCGATTACGGCACCTTCACTTCTACACTCGCCCTGTTCCAGATCAAGAAGCCCAGCGGCGAACTGGCCAACGGCGTGTTCTCGGTGCAAGGCGAGCAACGCAACCGTGGCGTCGAGTTGAACGTGTTCGGTGAAATCGCCCAAGGCACGCGCCTGCTCGGTGGCGTGACCCTGCTCGACGCCGAACTGACCAAAACCGGCACCGCCGCCAATCGCGGCAATAAACCGGTGGGTGTGCCCGAGGTTCAGGCCAACCTCTGGGCCGAATGGGACACCCCGTGGGTCGAGGGTTTGACGCTGACCAGCGGCGCGATCTACACCGGCAGCCAATACGTGAACCAGGCCAACACCCAGGAACTCGACCCATGGACTCGCTTCGATGTTGGCGCGCGTTACGCCACCCGCATCGCGGAACGCCCGACCACGTTCCGGGCGACGGTGCAGAACGTGTTCGATCGTGAGTACTGGTCCGGTGTCGCGTCTTACGGCGCTTTCTCCCAAGGTTCACCGCGCACCCTGCAACTGTCGGCCACCGTCGATTTCTGAAAACGTCCAGCCCGAGCAGTGGCCTGAGCCGCTGCTCGGGCTGGCCCTGTAAAGGCTTCAACCATGGCATCTGTTCATCGACGCAGCCACGCCTTCGTTGCCCTGCTATTGGCAGGACTGCTGGGCGTGGCTTTGATTTTTTCACTGGCACCGCGCAACGCGGTCGCCGCTGTTCTGGACCCTGCAGCAGTCACAGTGACCGACTTGCTGGGCCGCAAGGTCAAGGTTCACCTGCCGGTCAGACGAGTGATTCTCGGCGAAGGTCGACAGCTGTACCTGGTCGCCGCGCTGGATACGCAGAATCCGATCGAACGCATCGTCGGTTGGCGCAAAGACTTGATCCAGTCCGATCCGGACACCTACGGCGCCTACCTGCGCAAATTCCCCGACATCGCGAAGATCCCCACCTTCGGCGGCTTTGAAGACGGCACGTTCGACATCGAGCAAGCGATCTCGCAGCAGCCCGACGTGATCATCCTCAACATCGAAGCCCAACATGCCACTGAAGACGCTCGCTACATCGAAAAGCTCGACGCCTTGGGCATTCCGGTGGTCTATGTCGATTTTCGCAACAACCCGATGGACAACACCGAACCGACCATGCGCCTGTTCGGCAAACTGTTCGGCAAGGAAGCGCGCGCCGAGGCGTTCATCGATTTTCGCAACCAGCAGATCCGCCGCGTCACCGACGTCATCAAGGCCAGTCAAGCGCCGCACCCGAACGTGTTCATCGAGCGTATCGGCGGTTACACCGACGACTGTTGCCTGAGTTTCGGCAATGAGAACTTCGGTCGTTTCGTCGAGATGGCCGGCGGCAACAACATCGCCAAAGACATCATTCCGGGCACCTTCGGCCAGTTGAACCCTGAGCAGGTGATCGTCGCCAACCCGGATCACGTGGTCGTGACCAGTGCCAACTGGGAAGCCTTCGCGCCCAGTGGGCGTTGGGTCGGCGTCGGCCCGGGCGCCGACCTCACAGAGGCCCGACGCAAACTGGCCTGGTACACCCAGCGCCCGGCATATGCCGGGATCAAGGCTCAGGACACTCAGGCGTTTCATGCGATCTGGCACCAGTTCTACAACAGCCCTTACCAATTCGTGGCCATCCAGCAACTCGCCAAATGGTTTCACCCGACACTGTTTGCCGACCTCGATCCCGACGCCTCATTTCGCGAACTGCATGAACGATTCCTGCCGGTACCGTACGAGTCGGGTTACTTCGTCAGCCTGAAGGAGAGCCGCCAATGAGTTCTCTGGGTGAAGTACAGATCGTCCAGCGCGATACCTACCGCCAATTGGTGCTGCGCAAACGGCTGATCCTCGCGGCGTTGGTGGTGTTGCTGGTGTGCAGCGTGTTGCTGGATCTGGCCCTGGGCCCCGCCAGTTACAGCTTGAGCGAAGTGCTCAATGCGCTGTTTTCACCGGACACCGCATCGGCGCAAGTGCGGGTGGTGATGTGGGAAATCCGTCTGCCGGTGGCGCTGATGGCGGTGGCGGTCGGCGCGGCGTTGTCGCTGGCCGGCGCGCAGATGCAGACCATCCTCAACAACCCCCTCGCCAGTCCTTTCACCTTGGGCATTTCCGCCGCCGCCAGTTTCGGCGCGGCCATGGGCCTGGCCTTCGGCGTGGCGCTGTTCCCGTTGGCGGCGCAGTACATGGTGCCGGTGAATGCCTTCATCATGGCGATGCTTTCCGCACTGCTGATCCATTTCCTGAGCATGCGCCGTGGCGTGACGGCGGAAACCATCGTGCTGCTCGGCATTGCGCTGGTGTTCACCTTTAATGCGCTGCTGGCGCTGGTGCAATTCTTCGCCACCGAACAAGCGGTCGCGGCGGTGGTGTTCTGGACCATGGGCAGCCTGACCAAAGCCACCTGGCCAAAACTCGGGGTGATCTGCCTGGTAATCCTGATCACCCTGCCGATTTTCGCCAAACGCGCCTGGGCTTTGACCGCCCTGCGCCTGGGCGATGACAAGGCCGCGAGTTTTGGGATCAACGTGCGCAGCCTGCGCTTTCAGACGTTGATCATGGTCAGCCTGCTCGCCTCGTTTCCGGTGGCGTTTGTTGGCACCATCGGCTTTATCGGGCTGGTCGGGCCGCACATCGCACGGATGCTGATCGGCGAAGATCAACGGTTCTTTTTACCCGCCTCGCTGTTGACCGGCTCGCTGATCCTGTCCGCCAGTTCGGTCGTCAGTAAAACCCTGATCCCGGGCGCGATATTTCCCATTGGCGTGGTCACCTCGCTGATCGGCGTGCCGTTCTTCATATCTCTGATTCTCAGCGGGAAGAAAAACTCATGGTGAAGATCCAGCTTGAGAACCTTGGCGCCCGCTACGGCCAGCGCGAGATCATTTGCGGCGTGACCACCGCGACCTTCACCGGTGGCCAGGTGGTCGCCGTGGTCGGGCCGAACGCGGCGGGCAAGTCGACCCTGTTCAAGCGCATGGCCGGGCTGATCGACGGGCCAGGACAAGTCATTCTGCAAGACTCGAAAAAAGGCTCACGAGGCATCAGCTACATGCCTCAAGGCCTGAATGCCAGCGCCCGTCTGACGGTTTACGAGTCGGTGCTGCTGGCGCGCAAACAACTGACCCCAGGCTGGGTCGTGCACGACGACGAGTTGAGACGGGTGGACGATATCCTCGGCGCACTGGGGATCACCGAGCTGTCTTTTCGTAACCTCGGCGAACTCAGCGGCGGCCAGCAACAGCTGGTTTCGATTGCACAAACCCTGGTGCGCGAGCCGGAAATCCTGCTGATGGACGAACCGACCAGCGCCCTCGACATGCATCGGCAGGTGCAAGTGCTGAACTTCATGCGGGCACTGGCGCGCAAACGCGAGGTGATTGTGTTCATCGCGATCCACGACCTGAATCAGGCCCTGCGCTTTGCCGATCAGGTGCTGGTCATCGCCAACGGCACCAGCCACGGCAGCGGGCCCAGCGATGAAGTGATCACTGAGCAGATGCTGCGCGAGGTCTACAAGGTCAAAGCACGGATCGAGAAATGCAGCCGTGCCCAAAGCCACATTCTGATCGACGATATCGTCTGAAACCCGCCGTCAAAGGTCGAAGCGATCCACTGCCCGACGGCGTTCATTGTCGTCGCGCACATCATAGTTGGCCGTGGTCTGGATGTTGCTGTGGTGGGCCAGTTTCTGCGCGATCGACAGGTCGTGCTCTTCAATCACTCGGGTGATGAACGACCGCCTAAAATCGTGCGGCATGATTTTCACCCCGACTTGCGCACCGCGTTGCCGGGCAATGTAGTAGATCGCATGCTTGGTGATGCGCTCGCGGGTAATGTGGCTGCCACGGCGGATGCGGTTGAACAGGAACGGATCATCCGTCTCGCCCTCCTTTAACTGCGAACGCCGCAACTCCAGCCACGCATCCAGTTTGGCGAAGGCCCAGGCTGGCGCGTACTTGATCAACTGTTTGTTGCCCTTGGCGGTGACGCACAGGCTGCGCTCGGTGAAATCCACCTGGGCCAGGTCCAGATTCACCGATTCCGATTTGCGCATCCCGGAACCGTACAGAATCCCGATGATTGCCGCATCCCGCAGCCCTTGTGGCCGAGGATCGGCGGCGCAGACCTCCATCAAGTCGCGAATCAAGGTGCGCTTGAGGTTGCGCCCCTGGGACAGTCGCGTGCCGGCAATACCTTTGACCGAACGCATTTTCAGCAGATGCTCCTGACTGATCAGGCTCATGCGCCACGCTTCGTTCATCACCCCGCGCACCGCATTAACGTAGAGCGACGAGGTATTGGGCGCGTAGCCGTCTTCGCGCAAGGTCGCCACCAGTGCAACGACATCCTCGGGTTGCAGTTGATGCCAGGGAATCTCTTCGATGTTCATGTCTTCGAAGTCCAGACGGTCGGCGGCGTCCTGCAATACATAACGCATGGTCAACTGGCTGGACGGTGCCAGACGTGCCAGGTACAGGGTTAACGGGTTGGCTTTGGAAATGCTGGATTCTGTAGCAGGTAAGTCAATCAATGAAACGGCCTTGAAATGAATAAAGTTCAACAAAACAACTGAACAATGAAATTTACTTGAGATAAAAACGAGGGACTTCTGTCGGGCTATTACCTGCATTCGACCAGCCCGAGGGGCCGTCACGCTGCCGGTCATGGCCGGAAAAGTCAATTGATGGCTTCTTGGCTTATCACCAATGCCAAACGTCTGCTTGACTGGATACCAACGGTTGCGATGAGCGAGACCAATTGTGCTAGCCGGCACCGCTTCAGCCCTGGCCTGGCGCCTGAAACGCCCCGACGTGGCGTTATACAACACGATAGGCGAATTGAAATATGGCCTCGCCTATTCTGATTCAGTGAAGCAGCGAGTCGACTCGGACAAGGTGCAAATCGTGGATGCGCGAAGCCCGCCAGAGTGGCGAGCTACAAGAAATCGAACGACTGCCCAAGGATGGCAAACGTTATGAACAAGGCAACCTGGTGATTCTGATCTTTCCTCAGGGGGCGTCATGAGCCTGCTGCTCGTATTGGCTGCCTGCCTGCTGACCTGCCTGGGCCAAATCGCCCAGAAGTACGCCGTGGAAAGTTGGCGCGGCAAGACGTCGGGCTGGGGCGAGAAACTACGCTCGCCGTGGCTGTGGCTGGCGCTCGCCTCTCTGGGATTGGGCTTGCTGGTCTGGCTGCTGGTGTTGCAACGCCTCGAAGTCGGCGTCGCCTATCCCATGCTCAGCCTGAATTTTGTGTTGATCACCCTGGTCGCCCGCTTCGTCTTTCACGAAACCATCGACCGCCGTCACTGGCTGGGCGTGGCGCTGGTAATCGCTGGCGTGGCGCTGCTGGGGCAACACGCATGAGCCTGCGTCGCGGACTCGCCTTCGCTCTGGGCAGCGTGCTGCTGGGCAGCGTCGCACAGTTGGGCATGCGCTGGAGCATGACCCGTTTGCCCCATCCCGAACAATTGGTACCCGCCCTGAGCAACGGCAGCGTCGATGTGTTCGCCGTGGCCGTCGTGCTGGCCGCCATCCTTGCCTATGCCGTGTCGATGTTCACCTGGCTCGCCGCCCTGCGGGATTTGCCCCTGGGGCGGGCGTATTCACTGCTGAGCATCAGCTACGCGCTGGTGTACGTGCTGGCCGCCAGCCTGCCGCTGTTCAACGAATCCTTCAGCCTTTCGAAAACCCTCGGGGTGGCGTTGGTCATCCTCGGTGTCATCACCATCAACTCTCGACCTGCTCACGCGCCCACAATCAGGAGAGCTCCATGAAAATCAGCGTATTTGGTAGCGGTTATGTCGGCCTGGTGCAAGCTGCCGTCCTGGCTGAAGTCGGCCACGACGTGGTGTGCATGGACACTGACGAGAAAAAAGTCGCGCTGCTGCAACAAGGCCACGTCAGCATCTTCGAACCGGGGCTGGCCAGTCTGGTGCGCGAAAGCCTGGAAGCCAAACGTTTGCAGTTCACCACCGACGAAAAATTCGCGGTGCAACATGGCCAGGTGCTGTTCATCGCCGTCGGCACGCCATCCCGGGACGATGGTTCGGCGGACCTGCGCTATGTGCTGTCGGTGGGTGAAGCGGTGGCGCGTCACCGTGAACAACCGGTGATTCTGGTGGAGAAATCCACGGTGCCGGTGGGTACGGGCGATACGCTGCACGCGCATATCGAAAAGTGCCTGCTCAAGGTCGGTCGACTGCTGCAGTTCGATATCGTCTCCAACCCCGAGTTTCTCAAGGAAGGGTCGGCCGTGGCCGATTGCCGGCGCCCGGACCGCATCATCATCGGCTGTGAACGCGATGACGTGCGCGATGTGATGCGCGATCTCTACGCCCCATTCAATCGCAACCATGACCGCATCATGTTCATGGACCTGCGCAGCGCCGAGCTGACCAAATACGCCGCCAACTGCATGCTGGCGACCAAGATCAGTTTCATCAACCAGATCGCCGAACTGGCCGAACACCTGGGCGCCGACATCGAATCGGTGCGGCTGGGCATCGGCGCCGATTCACGCATCGGTTATCACTTCATCTATCCCGGCTGCGGTTACGGTGGCTCGTGTTTTCCCAAGGACATGCGCGCGCTGATTCACAGTGCCGAAGCGGCCCATTGCTCCAGCGACCTGCTGCAAGCAGTGGAAGCCATCAACCAGCGGCAGAAACACAAACTGTTCGAACGCATCAACGCCTTCTACAAGGGCGACTTGCGCGGCAGAACCTTCGCCGTGTGGGGCCTGGCCTTCAAGCCCAACACCGACGACATGCGCGATGCGCCGAGCCGGGTACTGCTGGAGTCGCTGTGGGCTGCCGGGGCCTATGTGCGGGCGTTCGACCCGGAGGCCATGCAGGAAACCCAACACCTTTACCCTGACGAATCGAAGCTGATGCTCATGGGTACGCCAGAATCGGTGCTCGCGGGTGCCGACGCACTGATCATCTGCACCGAATGGCAGCAGTTCAAGGCACCCGACTTCGATCTGATCCAGCAACGGCTTAACGCTCCGGTGATCTTCGACGGCCGCAACCTGTACGACGCCGAACGCCTGGCCCGCAGTGGCTTCCTGTACTTCCCGATGGGCCGTGGCGAATCACGCAACCTGCCGATTCCCCATCAGCAATGGCCAGCGGCCTCGGTCGTGGCGTGACGCGCCCATCTTCCAGCCCCCCTTTGTAGGAGCTGCCGAAGGCTGCGATTTTCTGACGGCTTTGAAGTTGCTGAAGATCAAGATCAAAGGATCGCAGCCTGCGGCAGCTCCTACATGAACTCGGTGTACGCAATCTTGTCCTTGGGGCTGGCCGCTAGTTGCTGTTAACGGCACTGGAAGACGAGAACTCCACGGTCTGACTTTGACTACGTTTCACGACTTGCCCTGGAATGAATCGTTTTATCGGCAACTCGGTTTTGAAACTTTGAGCCGGGCTGAAATCGGCCCACGTTTAACGGCGGTGTTGAACAATGAAAGCAACCACGGTTTGCCTGGGGAGCGACGCTGTGCGATGCGCTTGACGCTGCGTTTGCGTCAAAACGACGCCTTCAAATCCACACCCAACGCCTGGGCAAACGCCTTTACCAGCGGACTACGCACAGTGTTGTGACGCAGGATCAAATTGAACGGCGTGACGATGTTGATCAGGTCCGGCCGCACCGCCCGAAACTGTCCCTGAGCCACCAGGGTTGCCGCGTAATGCTCGGGCAGAAAGCCGACGAAACGGCCGGTCTTGACCAGCAGCGCTACGGCTTCGACCTGAGTCGCCGAGGCAGAAAAGCTGTCGTAGCGGGCAAAATTCAGTTTGTCTCGATGGATCGCGTAACGGTGGTTGATGCACTCGTAATCCTGCAGCACATTGCTGCCCATCTCCGCCTCCGGCACTGAGAACAGCGGATGGCCGACAGCGCAATACACGTACGAGCGTTCTTCATAAAGCGGGAAGTAATCGAACTCCTCTCTTTTCTGATAAACCGGCACGATCCCGGCCACTAACCGCCCCTCGACGACGCCTCTTTCCACCTCATCTAACTGAGACGCCTGAAGTTGAAACCTTACTTTCGGCGACTCTTCATTTATTTTTCTTAGCGCCGCAACTAACGGTGAATTATCGTCGGTAATCGTATTATCAATAACACCCACCCCAAGGTCGCCAATAAGTTCATTCTGCGCCGAACTAAGCCGGTCACGAAAGTTATCGACGGAGGCAAACAAATCGATCGACGCCTGGTACACCAGACGCCCTTCTTCGGTCAGGTGAAAACCTTCCCGCCCTCGGGTACACAGGCGCATGCCGATGCGAATCTCGAGGTCGGAGATCTGTTTGCTGATGGCCGCCAGGCCCACATTCAGCTCATTCTGCGCCGCACTGAAGCCACCGGCCTCGACCACAGCCTTGAATACTTTGAGCAGTTTGAAGTCCAGACCGCTGAGGGCCAGCGGTGCCCGATGTAGCGTTTTTGGCGGCGGGTTTCCGGAATTGGAAAGTGGGGTTTCCATAATGCTTATTTACCTCTGGCGCCCTATTCAACAATCTGTGTCCAACAACAAAAACAGTGCTGGCTAATAATAATGAACACAGAAAACAAAGCTTGGCAACCGTTAATAAATCCCGCAGATCAGTGCCAACTCACTGATTTCGAACTATTAAAAGCTGACATTTCGATCAGCTCTCGCCATTTAGCAACTGCGCTTTTCCCCTGCCCTTGAATTTGATTGAGCCGAACCACGCCCGAATGATTTTCGGCGGGTGTTTCAGGCTCGGCATACCGATTTCAATTCGCTTTACGATGAGGAAAACAACAATGTCTCAAACCACCGACCGTCTCTGGGGTGCTCGCTTCAAGAGCGGCCCGTCCGAAGCCCTGGCGGCCCTGTCCCGTTGCCCCGAGCGCTACTTTCGCCTCACCCCGTACGACCTCGCCGGCTCCAAGGCGCATGCCCGGGAATTGCAGCGCGCAGGGCTTCTGAGCGAGCAGGAAACCCGGACCATGCTCGACGCTCTGGAGCGTATCGGTGATGACTTCCGTGCCGGCAGCATCGCGCCGACGCTGGACGACGAAGACGTGCATACCTTCATCGAGCGCCTGCTGACCGAACGCCTCGGCGCACTGGGCGGCAAGCTGCGCGCCGGCCGCTCGCGCAACGACCAGACCGCCAACGACCTTCGGCTGTTCCTGCGTGATCACGTGCGCACCCTGGCCGTTGAAGTGCTGGCCTTGCAACAAGCGCTGGTGGATCAGGCCGAGCAACACATCGAGAGCATCTGCCCCGGTTTCACTCATCTGCAACAGGCCCAGCCGATCGTCTTCGCTCACCACTTGCTGGCTCACGCCCAATCGATGCTGCGTGACGTGCAGCGCCTGGTGGATTGGGATGTACGCACCTCGCTGTCGCCACTCGGCGCGGCGGCCATGGCCGGTTCCGCCATCGCACGTCTGCCGCAGCAGTCAGCCAAGGAAATGGGCTACAGCGGTGTTTGCGAAAACTCCATCGACGCCGTGGCCAGCCGCGATCATGTTGCCGAGTTTCTGTTTATCGCCAGCATGCTGGGGATCAACATTTCCCGCCTCGCCGAAGAATTCTGCCTGTGGTCGTCACGGCAATTTCGCTGGGTCGCGCTGGACGATGCCTACGCCACCGGCAGTTCGATCATGCCGCAGAAGAAAAACCCGGACATCGCTGAACTGGCCCGGGGCAAGGCCGGTCGCCTGATCGGTAACCTGACCGGTTTGCTGTCGACCCTCAAGTCCCTGCCGCTGTCCTACAACCGCGACTTGAGTGAGGACAAGAACGGCGTGCTCGACAGCGTCGACACACTGCTGCTGGTGCTGCCGGCCATGGCTGGAATGGTCGCGACCATGAAGGTCAACGTCGAAGAACTGCGTCGTCAGGCCCCGCTGGGTTTCACCCTCGCTACCGAAGTGGCCGACTGGCTGGCGGTGCGCGGCGTGCCGTTCAAGGAAGCTCACGAAATCACCGGCGCACTGGTCCAGGCCTGTGAGAAACATGAGATCGAATTGTGGGAAGCATCCCCGGCGCTGCTGGCCGAGATCGATTCGCGCCTCAAGCCTGAAGTGCGCGACAGCCTGACGCTGGAAGCCGCCATCGCCGCCCGCAGTGGCTGGGGCGGCACCGCGCCGCAACAGGTGCGCGAGCAGATTGGCCGACTGAAAACTGCCCTTGCGGCGCAGCAGCAGTGGACCGAGAACTATCAGGGTTTCCGTCTTTAAGTCAGAGAGCAAAACCTGTGGGAGCGAGCCTGCTCGCGATAGCGGTATTACATTCAACATCCATGTTGACTGACCCGCCCCCATCGCGAGCAGGCTCGCTCCCACAGGGTTGCGCTTAACCTGAAAAACCATACATGCCGTCTTGATTGAGCGCGGCGTACGGAGAAACAACATGAGCCAGACTCAGGCAGAACGACTCCAGTCGGAGCGCAAACTGGCGGAAAACCAGTTCGATATCACCCAGTACCAGCATGTACCACGGCGTTACTACGGGCGGATTTTCTTCGCCACAGTGATCGTGATTGCGATTGTCGGTCTGGTACGGGCCTTCGCCGAAGGCAAGATCGAATGGTCGTACATCGGCCAGTTCCTCACCTCACAGGCAATTATGTGGGGCTTGCTCAACACCATCGTCATGGCGGTGCTGGCGATGGCGCTGGGCATCGTGTTCGGGGTGATCACCGCCATCATGCGCATGTCGGCCAACCCGATCCTGCGCTATGTGGCGCTGACCTACACCTGGCTGTTTCGCGGCACGCCGCTGATTCTGCAGCTGCTGCTGTGGTTTAACCTGGCGCTGATTTTCCCCACCATCGGCATCCCCGGCCTGTTCGAAATGGACACCGTGAGCCTGATGACGCCGTTCGTGGCCGCCCTCCTCGGCTTGAGCATCAACCAGGGCGCCTACACCGCCGAAGTGGTGCGCGCCGGTCTGCTCTCGGTCGACACCGGGCAGTACGAAGCCGCCAAGTCGATCGGCATGCCACGCCTGCAAGCCCTGCGCCGGATCATCCTGCCCCAGGCCATGCGGATCATCATTCCGCCGGTGGGCAACGAGTTCATCGGCATGGTGAAAATGACCTCCCTGGCGAGCGTCATTCAGTACTCGGAACTGCTCTACAACGCCCAGAACATCTACTACGCCAACGCCCGCGTGATGGAGCTGCTGATCGTCGCCGGTATCTGGTACCTGGCCACCGTCACTGTTCTGTCTTTTGGTCAAAGCCGTCTGGAGCGTCGTTTCGCTCGCGGCGCCGGCAAGCGTTCTTGAGGAGCCGCACATGAGAAGCATCGTCAAGGCCGTGAGCCTGAACAAGTACTACGACCATTTCCACGCACTCAAGGACATCAACATCGAGGTCGAGCAAGGCGAAGTGCTGTGCATCATCGGCCCGTCCGGCTCCGGCAAGAGCACCCTGCTGCGCTGCGTGAATCAGCTGGAAAAAATCGACAAGGGCGGCCTGTGGGTCGACGGCGAACTGGTGGGTTACCGCATCGTCGGCAACAAGCTGCACGAACTCAACGAGTCGCAGATCGCCCGTCAGCGCCTGGCTACCGGCATGGTGTTCCAGCGCTTCAACCTGTTCCCGCACATGACTGTGCTGCAAAACATCATCGAAGGGCCGTGCCAGGTGCTCAAGCGTTCGCCCAAAGAGGCGCACGAAGAAGCCTTGGAATTGCTCGCTCGCGTCGGCCTGGCCGACAAACGCAACAGCTACCCGATCGAACTGTCGGGTGGTCAGCAACAACGAGTGGCGATTGCCCGCGCGTTGGCCATGCGCCCCAAGCTGATGCTGTTCGATGAACCCACTTCGGCACTCGACCCGGAACTGGTCGGTGAGGTGCTGTCGGTGATGCGCGATCTGGCGCAGACCGGCATGACCATGATCGTCGTCACCCATGAACTGGGCTTCGCTCGCGAGGTTTCCAACCGCATGGTGTTCATGGACGAAGGACAGATCGTGGAGGCTGGAAGCCCCGAAGAAATACTAATAAGTCCACAAAACCCACGCACCCAAAGCTTCATTTCTGCCGTTCGAACCTAAGCGCCAGCCTCGGAAACCAAGAGCTGCGTAACAACACACATAAGAGAACGACCATGAAGAACTTCGTTATTCCAGCAGTACTCGCAGGCGTTATGGCTTCCACTGTCAGCTTTGCCGCCGAATTGCCGGCCAGCATCAAGGACAAGGGCGAGGTCGTGGTAGCGATCATGCCGAACTACCCGCCGATGGATTTCAAGGACCCGGCCACCAACACCCTCACCGGCCTCGACGTTGACCTGGGCAACGCCTTGGCCGAGCGGCTGGGCGTGAAGATCAAATGGCAGGAAACCGGCTTCGAACAAATGATCAACGCGCTGACCACCGACCGTGTCGACATGGTGATGTCGGGCATGACCGACACCGCTGAGCGTCAGGCCAGCGTGACCTTCGTCGACTACTTCACCAGCGGCCCGCAGTTCTACACCTTGCAGAAAAACAAGGACACGAACGAGATCATCGACCTGTGCGGCAAGAAAGTCGGCACCAGCCGCCGCACCACCTTCCCGGCGGAAATCGCCGAGTGGAGCAAGGCCAATTGCGAAGCCGCCGGCAAACCTGCGATCAACGTGATCGGCACCGAAGGCTCGGCCGATGCTCGCGCGCAACTGCGTCAAAGCCGTATCGACGCGGCCATGCAAGGCAGCGAAACCCTGCCGTACCTCAAGACCCAGGAAAAGGACATGTACAAAACCGTGGGCCTGCCAATTTCCAAGCAGTTCACCGGGCTGGGTGTGAGCAAGAAAAAGCCTGAGCTGAGTGAAGCGGTGAAAGTGGCGATGCAGAGCATGGTCGATGACGGCAGCTACCAGGCGATCCTGAAGAAGTGGGACCTGGAATTGGGTGCAATCAAGACCGTGACCATTAACGCCGGCAAGTAATGCTTGCCCCGTAGGAGCGAGCCTGCTCGCGATAGCGGCCTGTCAGATGACATAGATGTTAAATGTGCCGGCCCCATCGCGAGCAGGCTCGCTCCCGCACGAGATCCGGGTCGATCATGATGTTGTGGCCCACCGAAAAACCTGTGGGAGCGAGCCTGCTCGCGATAGCGGTCTGTCAGATGACATGGATGTTGAATGTGCCGGCCCCATCGCGAGCAGGCTCGCTCCCACACTAGATCCGGGTTGATCACAATTTTGTGACCAACCGAAAAACCTGTGGGAGCGGGCTTGCTCGCGAAGAGGCCCTGTCAGCCAGCATTGATGTTGACTGACACACCGCCTTCGCGAGCAAGCCCGCTCCCACAGGGTTCGGCGTTTACTTTTAAATAGTTGGAGCACCACATGTCCTCCTCACCCCAACCGACCTGGCCGGACCAGCACACAGCCTGCCTCGCCCTGGCCTTCGACCTCGATGGCCCGACCGGCGATGCGATGCTCAACGGTTCGATCTGGCGTAAACCCGAGTATTTCGGTTTCGGTGGTTATGGCCCCTATCGGGCGCTGCCGCGGATTCTCGATTTGCTGGATGAATTCCGGATCCCGACCACGTTTTTCGTCCCGGCCTGGGTCGTGGAGAACTGGCCGAAACAGTGCCAGGTAATCGTCGAGCGCGGGCATGAGGTCGCTTACCACGGTTACAAACATGAATCCTTTTACGCCCTGACGCTGGACCAGCAAAAGGACGTGATGCACAAATCCCGCGAGGTGTTCTGGAAGCATCTACACATCCGCGCCGAAGGCTTTCGCACTCCGTCCGGCGACTGGCGAGCCGAAACGCCGGCCATGCTGGTGGAAGCCGGCGTGACTTATTCCAGCAGCATGCGCGGCGATGATCGGCCGTATCTGGTCAGCGTGCCGGGCTTCGATAAGCCACTGGTGGAAATCCCCGGACGCTGGGAAATGGACGACTACGCCTCCCTCGCCTACACCCGCGCGCCGGACTTTCCGTCGGGGCTGGACCGTACGGCGAGCTACGAACTGACCCTCGACAACTGGTGCCGCGAGTTCAACGGTGCCATGGATGAAGGGTTGTGCCTGACCACCCTGTTCCATCCCAAGATCACCGGCAAACCGGGGCGCATCCTGCTTCTGGAAAAACTCTTCGAACACATGCGCCAACGCGACGACGTCTGGTTCGCCACCTGCCGCGACGTCGCCCACTGGTGGCTGAAGGAGCATCACCATGGTTGATTCCATCGTCTGGCCCAACGGCTACCGCTGCGCCGTGGTGCTGACCGTCGATTACAACGACATCCACGGCATCCTCACCCAGGCGCCGGAAGTCGCCGGGCGCGACAAGACTTTATCGGTGTGGCGCTACGGCACCCAACGCGGCGTCGAGCGTTTGCTCAGGCTTTTCGAAGAGCTGGGCGTTTCCAGCAGTTGGTGCATCCCCGGGATCGTTGCCGAGGAAAACCCGCAGCACATCCGAGCGATCCAGGCTGGCGGGCATGAGATTGCCTGCGCCGGGTATCGCCATCAGAACTACGACAAGCTGACGCTGGCCGAGCAAAGCGCCGAGGTCGCCAAGGGTTGCGCGGCATTGAGCGCGTTGACTGGTCAGCGTCCGACAGGCTTTCGCATCCCCGCCGGCAACGGTGCACCCGGCTTCATTGAAGCGTTAAGGGCGCATGGCATCCGCTGGGACTCGTCATGGCGCGGCGATGATTTGCCCTTCGCTCACCCGACGGCCCCCGAAGTGATCGAGCTGCCGTTGCACTACGAACTGGAAGACGAACCCTACTTCGCCTTCAACCTCAGCCCGGCGGTGCCGCCGGCGCAATCGCGGATCGCTTCCTACAGCCATACCCTGGGCAACCTGCAAATGGACTTCGCCGGGTTTCACCGCTTCGGGCTGTGTTACGTGCTGCGGCTGCACCCGGAAATCATCGCCACGCCCGGGCGGATCGGTGTGTTACGCGAATTGCTGCAAAGCATCCAACAGCATGACGACGTGTGGATCGCCACCGGTGCCGAGGTCGCTCAATGGTGGGCTGAATCGGCAGCGCCCGTGGCCGAGGATCATCCGGCGGCCGTGTACGAACGTCATTACCGGGATTACGGCGTATGAAAGATCAAGATCAAGAGATCGCAGCCTTCGGCAGCGCCTACGATGGGGTGATGCGGATGGAGCGGTTGGCGCAGTTCTGCGTCGATACTCGCTTCGAAGATTTACCCTCCGCGTTGGTGGAGCAAGCCAGGCGACACATCCTCGACACCTTCGGCGTGACCCTGGCCGGGGCCGGCAGTGATGTGGCGAAGCAGGCGCGTCAGGTTTTCGAGGGTGAAGCCGGCAGCACGTTGGTCTGGGGTACCGGTCAGCGCGTCGGCGCAGCGCAGGCCGCCATGCTCAACGGCATCGCCGCACATGCCCTGGAGCTGGACGACACCGGCGGCTGCGATCACTCCGGCGCGGTGGTGCTGCCGGCGGTGATGGCAGCGCTCTCGATGTCGGTAAAACCGGTCAACGGCCGCGAGTTGATCACCGCCGTGGTGATCGGCTACGAAATCGGCCGCCGGGTGCTTGAAGCCTGCGGCAGTTATTCGGCCCACAACGGCGCCGGTTGGCACTCCACCGCGACGTGCGGGGTGTTTGGTGCGGCGGCGGCCAGTGCACGGATTCTGGGTCTGGATGCCCAGCAAACCCTGGCGGCGCTGGGCATTGCCGGCAGCTTCAGCGGCGGTCTTTGGGCGTTCATTCATGACGGCTCGCAAAGCAAAAAACTCCACAGCGGAAGGGCCGCCGAAGGTGGATTGCTGGCGGCGCGGTTTGCGCAACAAGGCATCACCGGGCCGACAAAACTGTTCGATGATGTCTGGGGCGGTTTTCTCAAGACCCTCGCGGCGGATACCGCCGTGCCCGAGGCGCTGGATGCCGAACTGGGCCGTGTGTGGAAACTCGCCCGCTGCTCGATCAAACCCTACGCGGCATGCCGGGGGACGCATTCGGCGATCGATGCATTGGGCCTGTTGCTGGATCAATTGCAGGTCAGCGTGGATCAGGTCGAGAGCGTTCAGGTTTCGCTGTGCGGATTCCTTCAGGACATGTGTGGCGGTCAGGACATCAACACCCTGCCGGCGGCGCAGATGAGCTTGCGCTATGCCCTCGCCGCCCGACTGGTCCATGGGCATTGCCGGTTGGAAGCCTACGACGACGAACAGCGCCACCATCCGCGAATTGCTCACTGGATGTCGCGCATTCACCTTGAAGTCGACCCGCTACTGTCGGAGGATGGCGAGCCTGTGGTCAGCCTGCAGACCGTGGATGGTCGGCACGCGAGTTTGTGCGTTGAGGTGCCATTGGGGGCGCCGGGGAATCCGCTGAGTGATGAGGCGCTGGAGGAGAAATTCTGCAGTCTGGCGGGGCGGGTGATGCCGCAGGAGCAGGCGAAAGGCTTGCTTGAGCAGTTGTGGCGGCTTGAAGAACTGGAATCGGTTCGCACCCTTGATCGGTGGTTGAATTGAATATTGCGTTGCCTTCGCGGACCTCATCGCGAGCAGGCTCGCTCCCACATTTGAAATGCGTGCCCCTGTGGGAGCGAGCCTGCTCGCGATTGGCGGCGACACCTCGCTAAAATCTGAAATAAGGACATTTGCCCCACCGTGGTCACTTACTCGCTCGTTATCCGCCGGCTGATGATCTGCTCGCTGACCATCGTCGTCAGCCGCGCCATTACCAGCCCGTTGCTCACCCTGTTTCTGAGCAACAAACTCGGCCTTAACCAACAGGACGTCGGCCTGTTGCTGGGCATCGCGGTGTTCATCGCCACGCTGCTCGCGCTTTACGGCGGTTACATCATCGACCGCCTCGAAAAACGTCGGCTGCTGATTCTGACCATGCTCTCCAGCGCCATCGGTTTCGTGTTGCTGACCTTCGCCGAAAACCTCTACCTGACCACCGCCACCCTGGTGATCACCGAAACTGCCTCGGCGCTGTTCCTGATCGGGTCCAAGGCGATCCTCAGCGAAAACCTGCCCGTGGGCCAGCGCGCCAAGGCTTTTTCGCTGCGCTACACCCTGACCAATATCGGCTACGCCACCGGCCCGATGCTCGGCGTGGTGATCGCCGGGGTGCAGCCGCTGGCGCCGTTCCTGATTGCCGGCGGCATCGCGTTCTTCAGTATTTTCCTGATGAGCGGAATCCCCAAAGAACCGGCCCAGACACCCGCCATCGGCCAGCCCCAGAGTTTCCTCAAAACCCTGATCACCCTGAAGAACGACCGCACGCTGATCATGTTCACTTGCGGCTGCCTGCTCAGCACCGTGGTGCACGGTCGTTTCACCCTGTATCTGTCGCAATACCTGCTGGTCACCCAAGACACCAAACGCGCCCTGGAAACCATGGCCGCCCTGCTCGCCTGCAACGCCATCAGCGTGATCCTGCTGCAATACCAGATCGGGCGGTTCCTCAAACGCGAACAACTGCGTTACTGGATTGCTGGTGGCACCAGCCTGTTCATCCTCGGGTTGATCGGTTTCAGCCTGGCTGACAGCCTGGTGAGCTGGTGCGTGGCGATGTTCATCTTCACACTTGGCGAAATGATCATTTACCCGGCCGAATTTCTGTTCGTCGACACCCTGGCCCCGGAAGAACTGCGTGGCAGCTACTATGGCGCGCAGAATCTCGCGGCCCTCGGTGGGGCGCTGAGCCCGGTGATCTGTGGCTATCTGCTGCTGCACACGCCCGCGCCCACCATGTTTTATGCACTGAGTGCGTTGACGGCGATGGGCGGTTTGCTGTGCTTCATGAGCGGTCGGCGCGTGGCAATACTGCAAAAATAATGCACTGAAGCAGCATTAATATGAATTTGTCAGCATAAGGAATGATCGGCACACTGTGCGGCGTTCCTCCCCCAATAGTTGGAACCACTTCAAGGGCTTTCTGGGTATCCCAGCTAAGCCTTTTTTTTGCCTCGATTTTTATACGGACCGTTTGCCTCATGTTCGCTCGCTGGTTACCTGCTGCCATCAATACCCGCCCTTCAGAATGGAGCCGCGCAGCCATCGGCATGTCGCTGGGCACGATGTTCAGCGTCTGGCTCTGCAGTCAGGTATTCGGCATGCAAGTGGCGCTGCATCTGATCGGGCCACTGGGCGCCTCGGCGGTGCTGTTGTTCGCTGTATCCTCGGGCGCGCTTGCCCAGCCGTGGTCGATTCTTGGCGGTTACCTTTGCGCGGGAGTGGTCTCGCTACTGGTCGCTCATGTGCTCGGACGCACCCTCGGCAGCGCTTGCCTGGCTGCTGGCATGGCACTGATTCTGATGTGTTGGCTGCGTTGCTTGCACCCACCGGCCGGTGCCTTGGCGTTGCTTATGGTGGTGGCAGACCCGGCGACCATCGCCCTGGAGTGGAAAGCCCTCGGCCCGGTGATGCTCAGTGCCTCGACGATGCTGCTCAGCGCATTGGCGTACAACAATCTGACGCGCATTCGTTACCCAAAACGTCCCGCAGAACCGGCGCCGATGATGCCCGCCCCTGACAGTCAGGCGATCACTGCCGCGGATCTGAAACTGGCCCTCGCCGACATGGAGGCCTTCTACGACGTCACCCCTGAAGACCTCGAGCAGTTGATCCATGCCAGCGAGTTGCATGCCAGGCGCCGTAGCATCGGTGAAGTGCTGAGCGGCAGAACCTGAGTTCATCAAAGGCAGCAACAGGCTTTTGTGGCGAGGGAGCTTGCTCCCGCTGGGCTGCGAAGCGGCCCCTCTACAGAGCCTGCGACTGCTGCGCAGTCGAACGGGAGCAAGCTCCCTCGCCACAGGTTCATCGCAGACTCAACAACAGCTCAGGCCGCGGACTGCTGCCGCGCCGGCACTGCCACACTCACCGCGCGCACCGACGCCCCGGCACTCAACCCCAACGTTTTCGCCGTTTGCGCATCGACAATCAAGGTCCCGGCGGCGACTCGCGCCGGTGCTGCCGTAATCCGGCATTCGGCAAACTGGCGGTTGTGGATCAGGTACGTCGCCGCCTGCTCTCCTGGCGTACCGATGCTCAGTTGCAGCACCTGACTGTCACGCACCGCGCGGATGTCGCCAGTGGCGCATTCGATCAGCGGCCCGCCGTCAAAGATATCGATGTAATCCCGATGCTCGAACCCTTCTGCCTTGAGCATGCCCAGTGCCGGTTCGGTGTTGGGGTGCACGCGACCGATGACCGCTCGCGCTGCCTCGGGCAACAGGCAGGTCGGCAGCGGAAACTTGGGCATCAGTTCGGCGATGAAGGTTTTGTTGCCAAGGCCCGTGAGGTAGTCGGCGTCAGCGAAATTCATCTTGAAGAAGTGTCGCCCCAGGCCTTCCCAGAACGGTGAAACACCCTCTTCGTCGGAATAGCCACGCATCTCCGCGATCACCTTGTCACCGAAGTGCTGACGAAACTCTGCCAGAAACAGGAAGCGCGCCTTCGACAACAAACGACCATTCAGACCGCTGCGGTGATCGGCATGCAAAAACAGCGAACACAGCTCCGAGTGGCCGGTCATGTCATTGCCGAGGAACAACGTCGGCAGTTGCTGATTGATCCCTAGGTTTTTCGACGCGGCGACAAACAGGCCCAGTCGATAGTTGTACCAGGGCTCGCGTAAACCGACGGCGCCTGCCAACGCGCAAATACCGACCGCTTCTTGCTGGTCGTTCTCCAGCACAAACAGGTAGTCGGCATCGCCGCGCTCGGCCTCGCCTGCAAAGGTTTTCGCCGCCCATTCCAGACGCTGGGTCAAACGCGCCGCATCGGCCGGCAAGGTGGTCAAACCGGTTCCGGCGCTATGGGCCAGGGCTAACAGTGCCGGCAAATCTGCCGGTGTTGCAGGACGGACGATCATCGCACTTGCTCCTGGGCAGGTTTGGCCTGACGTTTAGATAAATAGACTTCGGCCAACATACAGCGGGCGCTGCCGCCGCCGATGCGTTCGATGGTGTCGATGTTCACCGGCAGCGGCGTGGTGTGGGCTTCGATCAAACGGCGCTGATCGGCATCCAGCGATTGCCAGGCGGTGCGCGACATCACCAGCAAGGGTTCGCCCGCAGCGTTGTGGACTTCCAGCATGTTGCCGGCGAACGACTCCAGCTGCGCCCAGTCCAGCGCGATCACCTTTTTGCCGCTGTCTTCCAGACGTTTACGCAGGGCCAGGCGTTCGCCCGGATGAGTGACGGAGGCCAGGCACGCGATGGCCAGCTGGGTGCCGACACTCATCATCACGTTGGTGTGATAGATCGCCACGCCCTGGCGGTCCACCGCGTTGAAGGCGCACAGCTCGTAACCCAAATGGTCGACCAGTTGATCCAGCGCCCGAGCGTGGGTGCGTGTGGAATAGCCGGCGTAACAAACCCGCTGCTGTCGGTCCAGCACCATGCTGCCGGTGCCTTCGAGGAACACTTCCTGCTGTTCCAGGCTGGAAAGGTCCAGCAACTGCTCGACGCGGTACTCGCCCCGCAGCCAGTCGAGCACACCTTTATCGCGCTCCAGACGGCGGTTGTGGCCTTGCATCGGGTACAGCACCAGTGTGCCGTCGGGGTGACTACTCCACCAATTGTTGGGGAAGATCGAATCGGGGGTATGCGGGGCTTCGAGGTCGTTATGCACCAGGACTTCGACGCCGTGGCTGCGCAGGGCGGCGACGTAGCCATCGAACTCTTCCAAGGCCTTTTGCTGCACGTCCTCGGACACCGAGGCCGGGCGCTGGAAACGGTTGTTCGCCGCCGTGTCCTGATTGAACGAGAAACGTGTCGGGCGAATCATCAAAACGGTATTGGTGGTTTGCATGGGCACAGATTCAATGAGGGTTGAGAGGTGCTCATTGTCTGTTCAGAGCCGGGAAAAACCCGGTTGATAAGGGCTTGGCGGGTGATGGAAATGGCTGAAAATCCGGGATCGTTCAGCCGATTCGGCGAGGGGTGAAAAGCAAAAGATCGCAGCCTTCGGCGGCGCCCACAGGCGCGTAGGAGCTGCCGAAGGCTGCGATCTTTTGACCTTGATCTTGACCTTGACCTTGACCTTGACCTTGACCTTGACCTTGACCTTAATCTCGCCGAACGCGCCCTATTCCATCGTGGTCTTGACCATCGCCAGTTCCGGATGGCTGACCAGTTTGTCGATGTGCAACTCCGGGTCGTCGAACCAGACTTCGGTCAGCACCCGATAATGCTCCATGTCCCGGCAACGCATGCGCAGGCTGTAGTCGAACGCACCGCTGATCAAGCGGCATTCCAGCACCTGCGGACAACCGCGAACCTTGGCCTCAAAAGCCTTTTGCGCCGCCCGCCCGCTTTGGTTCGACAGCGCAACCAACACCAGCAGCGACAGGCCCGGCGTCAGTTTTTTTTCGTCGAGAATAGCCCCGTAGCCACGGATAACCCCGAGCTGTTCGAGCTTGCGCACCCGCTCCAGGCACGGCCTGGGCGTGAGGTGTACGCGCTCGGAAAGCTTTTGATAAGTGATGCGCCCTTCGTGGCGCAGCACTTCGATAATGGCCTGATCGATACGATCAAGCACAATCGACAGATCGCGGATATCCGCCATGTACGTCTTGCCTCACTTCAAACGACCCGATAGGAATTGCTGTAAACGTTCACTCTCTGGCCGGTCAAGGATGGTTGCATCACCTTGCTCCTCGACCCGCCCCTGATGCAAGAACAACACCTGGCTGGACACTTGCCGGGCAAAGCCCATTTCGTGGGTCACCATCAACATGGTCCGGCCTTCTTCGGCCAGCGCCTGAATCACCTTCAACACCTCGCCCACCAGTTCCGGATCGAGGGCCGAGGTCGGCTCGTCGAACAACAGAATCTCCGGCTCCACGGCCAACGCCCGGGCAATCGCCACGCGCTGTTGTTGCCCACCGGACAGAAACGCCGGGTATTGATCGGCCACCCGTTGCGGCAAACCGACCTTGTCCAGATACGCCCGCGCGCTCTCTTCGGCGGCCTTGCGGCTGATACCCAGCACCCGACACGGCGCCAGTATGATGTTTTCCAGTACGGTCAGATGGCTCCACAGATTGAAATGCTGGAACACCATCGCCAGGCGTGTGCGCAAGCGCTGCAACTGTGCCGGGTTGGCGACTCGCATGCCGCCAGCGCCCGGGCGAGTGATGACGCGTTCACCGTCCAGCACAATGGCACCCTCGTCCGCCCGCTCCAGAAAGTTGATGCAGCGCAGCATGGTGCTTTTACCCGAACCGCTGGCACCGATCATGCTCACCACATCGCCGGCCCGTGCGTTCAACGAGACGCCTTTGAGCACTTCATTGTCACCAAAACGTTTGTACAGATTTTCAACCGTGAGTTTGTACATGCGTAAGTCTCCAGCAGTGCCTGCTTCGGCGCTGCTCTGGATGAAAAGAGGAATTAGTGCGCCGGCCCGAGGAAGCTCAACCAGCGCTTCTCCGCCAGACGAAACGCGCCGACCAAACCGAACGACAGCGCGAGGTACAGCAGGCCGGCAATGCCGAAGGCCTGAAAAGTCATGAAGGTCGCGGCATTGGCGTCCCGGGCGACTTTGAGAATGTCGGGAATGGTCGCGGTGAACGCCACCGACGTGGCGTGCAACATCAGAATCACTTCGTTGCTGTAATACGGCAGCGCCCGACGCAATGCCGAAGGCAGGATCAGCCGCAGGTACAGGCGCCAGCCACTCAAGCCATAGGCATGAGCCGCCTCTATTTCACCGTAGGGAATGCTGCGAATCGCCCCGGCGAAGATTTCCACGGTGTAGGCGCAGGTGTTGAGCGTGAACGCCAGCAAGGTGCAGTTCATCGCATCGCGAAAGAACGCTTCGAGCAGCGGTTGCGAGCGGACCACGGCTATACCGTAGATCCCGCTGTAGCAAATCAGCAACTGGATATACAGCGGCGTGCCACGAAACACATAGGTAAACAGCTGAACCGGCCAACGCAGCAGACCCCAGCGCGAAGTGCGCATGATCGCCAATGGCAATGACAGGAAGAACCCCATCACGATGCTCGCCACCAACAACCACAGGGTCATGGCGAGCCCGGTCAGGCTGTAGCCGTCGCTGAACAGAAAGGGTTTCCAGTATTCGGCAATCAACTCGATCATCGCGCCATCCCCCGTACGCCCTGGTTATAACGCCGCTCGAGCACTCGCAACACGTAGTTCGACGCGCTGGTGATCAGCAGGTACAGCGCCCCCGCCAGGAGCAGGAAGTCGAGCATGTTGAAAGTGCTTTTACCGGCCTCCTGCGCCACCTTGACCAGGTCCGACAAACCGATGATCGACACCAGCGCCGTGGCCTTGAGCAGCACCAGCCAGTTGTTGCCCAGGCTCGGCAAGGCGAACCGCATCATTTGCGGGAACACCACGAAACGAAAACGCTGCCAGCGGTTCAGACCGAAGCTGGCGGCGGCTTCCTGCTGGCCACGCGGCACGCTCAGGATCGCCCCGCGAAAGGTCTCGGTGAAGTACGCGCCGTAAATAAAACCGAGAGTGACGACGCCGGCCACAAAGGGGTCGATCTCCATGTAAGGCCAGTCCATGGCTTCGGTCAGGCTGCTCAGCCAGCCCTGCAGGCTGTAGAAAATCAGCAGCATCAGCACCAGGTCAGGCACACCGCGAATCAGCGTTGTGTAGAAGGTGGCGGGCAGGTTCAACAGTTTCAGCGGCGACAGCTTGGCCGCCGCGCCGAGCAACCCCAGCGCCATGCTTACCAGCAGCGACAGCGCCGACAATTTTAGGGTGACCCAGGTGCCATGCAGCAACAAAGGGCCATAGCCTTGCAGGGACGAAAGATCGACCCCGATCAGATTCAGGAAGGAATTCACGCCAGTCACCTGTCTTGAGGCACCCGCTTGCAAGCGCTGCGCCTGTTACCAGGACGCAGCGCTTTGGGCGCGAGGATCAGTTGTTGTAGAGGTCCAGATCGCCGAAGTGCTTCTGCTGGATCTGTGCGTAGATGCCCTTTTCATGCAGGGCCTTGATGGCGGTATTGAGCATGCCTTTGAGCTCTTCGTTGTCCTTGCGGATGCCGATGGCGATTTCCGATGGCACCAACGGGTCGCTGATGCCTTCGCTGTTCTGGAAGTCCGCCCCTTGGGGAGACGTCAGAAAGCTCATCTGCGCTTGCAGCTTGTCCTGAATCGACGCATCGAGACGCCCGAAAACCAGGTCGGCGTAAACCTGATCCTGGTTCTGGTAAGCGCGCAATTTCACCCCGCCCGGCCCCAGTTTGGCCTTGGCGTAGGTTTCCTGAATCGTGCCCTGCATGTAACCGATGGTTTTGCCTCGTAGCGATTCGGCGGTGGGCAACAGGCCGGAATCCTTGCGGGTGACGATGGCGGTCGGTCCGGCGTACAGGCGATCGGTAAAGTCGATCTGTTTTTTGCGCACGTCGGTGACCGTCATCGAGGATTCGATGGCGTCGAACTTGCCCGCCTTCAGGGCCGGAATCAGCCCGTCGAAGTCATTGCTGACCCACACGCACTTCAACTTCAGCTCGGCACAAATCGCATTGCCCAGGTCCACGCCAAACCCCTGCACACCGCCATCGGCGGTGGTGGATTCAAAAGGCGGGTAACTGGGGTTGACGCCGAATCGCAACTCTTTCCATTCCTTGGCGCTGGCTCCGGTGGAGCAGCACAGCAAAGCCAATGCCGGTAAGGTCAGCCATTTGATGTTCATCTTCTAGAGTCCCGGATTATTTGGATTTATCGCGGCTTGGCGCCTGCGCCGCACCACACTTTTTGACAGGGGCAGAGAGTCGATGCGGCATTCACCGCAGCCGTATTTGTTGTTGTTTTCGACTGGGTCTAATCAGTCGTCGGGGTCAGTCCGTTCCAGGCCCTTAATCGCAAGTGCTTGAAATGGATTGCCAGAATGCCAATTGCCCGGACGGCACGGGTGTCGTAAGTCCCTGTTCAGACAGCTCAAGTGCGCTGAACGAAGGCCTTTCGCAGCCGATTCTGTCGTTGATTGCCGGATGGGAGTAAAGATCGGAGGAAAGATCAAAAGAAAGATCAAAAGATCGCAGCCTTCGGCAGCTCCTGCATTGACCGCGTCCACCGCGATTTTTCGGCATGAACACCGATTGCGTAGGAGCTGCCGCAGGCTGCGATCTTTTGATCTTGCTCTAAGGTAAAAATGCAGACGGGACCTGCACGTATCCCGGTTGTACATCACAAATTTGCACTGATACGATCCAGCATCGCTCGCGCGCGAGCTTCTCTAGAAAGAACAATAAAAGCAGGGAGTTAGTGATGACTGCTCAGGTTTCATCCCCGACAACACAGCCCATGGATGCCACGCAAAACGAAGTGTTGGCCGAGGTTCGCAATCACATCGGTCACCTGACCCTCAATCGCCCCGCCGGCCTCAACGCCATTACCCTGGACATGGTTCGCAGCCTGCAACAGCAGCTCGATGCCTGGGCACAGGATCCGCAGGTGCATGCGGTGGTGTTGCGCGGTGCTGGTGAGAAAGCGTTCTGTGCCGGCGGCGATATTCGCTCGCTGTACGACAGTTTCAAAAGCGGCGACACCCTGCACGAAGACTTCTTCGTCGAGGAATACGCCCTCGACCTCGCCATCCATCACTATCGCAAACCGGTCCTGGCCTTGATGGATGGCTTTGTGCTGGGCGGTGGCATGGGGCTGGTGCAAGGCGCCGATTTGCGGGTGGTCACCGAGCGCAGCCGTCTGGCGATGCCGGAAGTGGCCATCGGTTATTTCCCGGATGTCGGCGGCAGCCATTTTCTGCCGCGCGTTCCCGGTGAACTGGGTATTTACCTCGGTGTCAGCGGCGTGCAAATCCGCGCGGCCGATGCGCTCTATTGCGGCCTGGCCGACTGGTACCTGGAAAGCAACAAGCTGGGCACTCTGGACGAGCAACTCGATCAGCTCCAATGGCACGAAACTCCGTTGAAGGACCTTCAAGGTCTGCTGGCGAAACTCGCCGTGCAACAACTGCCGGTGGCACCATTAGCGGCATTGCGGCCGGCCATCGATCACTTCTTCGCCCTGCCCGATGTGCCGAGTATGGTGGAGCAACTGCGTGCAGTGACCGTCGCCGACAGTCATGAGTGGGCCACGGCCACCGCTGACCTGCTGGAAAGCCGTTCACCGCTGGCCATGGGCGTGACCCTGGAAATGCTGCGGCGCGGTCGGCACCTGAGCCTGGAACAGTGCTTCGCCCTCGAACTGCACCTGGATCGCCAGTGGTTCGAACGCGGCGACCTGATCGAAGGCGTGCGCGCCTTGCTGATCGACAAAGACAAGAACCCGCGCTGGAATCCGCCGACTCTGCAGGCGCTGGACGCCGGGCACGTGGCGAGTTTTTTCACCGGGTTCGACCAGAGCGGGAGCTGAGCCATGCACGATATCGAATTGAGCGAAGAGCAAGTGATGATCCGCGACATGGCCCGGGATTTTGCCCGCGGCGAAATCGCGCCCCACGCACAAGCCTGGGAAAAGGCCGGCTGGATCGATGACGGTCTGGTGGCGAAGATGGGTGAACTGGGTCTGCTGGGCATGGTGGTGCCCGAGGAATGGGGCGGCACTTATGTCGACTACGTGGCCTACGCCTTGGCGGTGGAAGAGATTTCCGCCGGTGACGGCGCCACCGGTGCGCTGATGAGCATCCACAATTCCGTGGGCTGCGGGCCGGTGCTCAACTACGGCACCGAAGAGCAGAAACAGCAATGGTTGCCGGACCTCGCCAGCGGCCAGGCCATCGGTTGCTTCTGCCTCACCGAACCCCAAGCCGGTTCCGAAGCGCATAACCTGCGCACCCGCGCCGAATTGCGCGGCGGCCAGTGGGTGATCAACGGCGCCAAGCAATTCGTCAGCAATGGCAAACGGGCGAAACTGGCGATTGTCTTCGCCGTGACCGATCCGGAGCTGGGCAAGCGCGGTATCTCGGCGTTCCTGGTGCCGACCGAAACCGCGGGTTTCATCGTCGACCGCAGTGAACACAAGATGGGCATCCGCGCTTCTGACACCTGCGCCGTGACCCTGAACAATTGCACCGTTCCCGAGGCCAATCTGCTGGGCGAGCGCGGCAAAGGTCTGGCCATTGCCCTCTCCAACCTCGAAGGCGGGCGCATCGGCATCGCCGCGCAAGCCTTGGGCATCGCCCGCGCAGCGTTCGAAGCGGCGCTGGCTTATGCGCGGGATAGGGTGCAGTTCGACAAGCCGATCATCGAACACCAGAGCATCGCCAATATGCTGGCCGACATGCACACCCGCTTGAATGCTGCACGTTTGCTTATCCTGCACGCCGCGCGGTTGCGCAGTGCCGGCAAGCCGTGTCTGTCGGAGGCTTCCCAGGCCAAGCTGTTTGCCTCGGAAATGGCCGAGAAGGTCTGCTCGTCGGCGATACAGATTCATGGCGGGTATGGGTATCTGGAAGATTACCCGGTGGAGCGCTACTACCGGGATGCGCGGATCACGCAGATTTATGAAGGGTCGAGCGAGATACAGCGGATGGTGATTGCCCGGGAGCTCAAGCACTACCTGGTCTAAGAAGATCGTTCCCACGCTCCGCGTGGGAATGCATTCTGTGACGCTCTGCGTCATGTTTGCGAAGGGACGCGGAGCGTCCCGGGCGGCATTCCCACGCAGAGCGTGGGAACGATCGGTGAGGACGCCGCATTACTTGCCGACGAACTCCGCCTCACGCTTGGCAATAAACGCCGCCATCCCTTCCTTCTGATCCTGCGTGGCAAACGCCGCATGGAACACCCGGCGTTCAAATCGCACGCCTTCCGACAGGCTGACTTCAAACGCGCGGTTGACGCTTTCCTTGATCATCATCGCAATCGGCAGTGACTTCTTGGCAATCAGCGCCGCGACTTTCAGCGCTTCTTCCAGTAACTCATCCGCCGGCACGATCCGCGCAACAATGCCGCAACGCTCCGCTTCCACCGCATCGATCAAACGCCCGCTCAAGCACATTTCCATAGCCTTGGCCTTGCCCACTGCGCGAGTCAGACGCTGAGTGCCGCCCATGCCCGGCAGCACACCGAGGTTGATTTCCGGCTGACCGAATTTGGCGTTGTCGCCCGCCAGAATGAAGTCGCACATCAACGCCAGTTCACAACCACCGCCCAAGGCGAAACCGTTGACCGCGGCGATGATCGGCTTGCGGCGGTTGGCCACGCGATCGCTGTCGCTGAACAAGTCGTCGAGGTAGATCTGTGGATACGTCAGCTCGGCCATTTCCTTGATGTCAGCACCGGCGGCGAAGGCTTTTTTCGAGCCGGTCAGCACGATGCAACCGATGTTCGAATCGGCTTCCAGGCCATCGAGGGCGTGGTTCAGTTCGCTGACAATTTGCGCATTCAACGCGTTCAAGGCTTGCGGACGGTTGAGGGTGATCAGGCCGACGCGGCCGTGGGTTTCCAGCAAAATCGTTTCGTAGTTCATAGGTGGATTCCTTCTCAAAGATTGCGCGAAATAACCATGCGCTGAATATCGCTGGTGCCTTCGTAGATCTGGCACACCCGCACGTCGCGGTAGATCCGCTCCAGCGGGAAGTCGTTCAGGTAACCGTAACCGCCAAGGGTTTGCAACGCCGAGGAGCAGACCTTCTCGGCCATTTCCGAAGCGAACAGCTTGGCCATGGACGCCTCGACCAGCGCCGGTTTGCCACTGTCGCGCAACGCCGCCGCGTAATGCACCATCTGCCGGGCGACGGCAATCTGGGTCGCCATGTCCGCCAGCCGGAAGGCCACCGCCTGGTGTTCGATGATCGGCTTGCCGAAGCTCTCGCGTTCACGAGCATAGTCGCGGGCCGCTTCGAACGCGGCGCGGGCCATGCCCACCGATTGCGAGGCGATGCCGACACGGCCGCCTTCGAGGTTGGCCAAGGCGATCTTGTAGCCTTCGCCCTCCTCGCCCAGTCGATTGGCGACCGGGACTTTCACATCCTCGAAGAGGATCTGGCAGGTATCGGAGGCGTGCTGGCCGAGCTTGTCTTCGACTCGCGCAACTTTATAGCCCGGTGAATCGGTGGGCACGATCAGCGCTGTGATCCCACGCTTGCCGGCACTCGGGTCAGTCACCGCAAACACAATCACCACCCCGGCGTTTTGCCCGGAGGTAATGAACTGCTTACAGCCGTTGAGCACGTAGTGATCGCCGTCGAGCCGGGCGCGGGTTTTCAGGCTGCTCGCATCGGAGCCCGCTTGCGGTTCGGTCAGGGCAAACGCACCGAGCATCGCGCCGCTAGCGAGAGGCTTGAGGAAGCGTTCTTTCTGATCGTCGTTGCCGAACTTGAGGATCGGCACGCAACCTACCGAGTTGTGCACGCTCATGATGGTCGAGCAGGCGCCATCGCCGGCAGCGATTTCTTCCAGGGCCATGGCGTAGGCCAGGTAACCGGTGTCACAACCGCCCCACTCTTCCGGCACCAGCATGCCGAAGAAGCCCAGGTCGGCCATCTCGCCGATGGCTTCCTTGGGGAAGCGATGTTCGCGGTCCCATTCGGCGGCGAACGGTTTCAGCCGTTCCTGGGCAAACTGCCGGGCCGCGTCGCTGATCTGAAGTTGTTCGTCATTGGGAATCATGCCAAGTCCTTAAAAATGAGCCTAACGCACAAAATGCCTGGTTGAAACGCTGAACCTGTGGGAGCGCCTTGTGGCGAGGGGGCTTGCCCCCGTTCGAGTGCGCAGCGCTCGCAGATTCTTGGGGCCGCTGCGCAGCCCAACGGGGGCAAGCCCCCTCGCCACAAGGCCCGCTCCCACAATGGGATAGCGTCAGTTTCAGTACAGGCATTCCACAGCCATGGCCGTGGCTTCGCCGCCGCCGATGCAGATCGCTGCAACGCCGCGTTTCAGTCCTTTCTGGCGCAAGGCCGAGAGCAAGGTCACGAGGATCCGCGCGCCGGACGCACCAATCGGGTGACCCAACGCGCAGGCTCCACCGTGGACGTTGATCTTCTCGTGGGGAATTTCCAGTTTGGTCATGGTCACCAGACTGACCACCGCGAACGCTTCGTTGACTTCGAACAACTCGACTTCGTCCAGCGACCAGCCGGTTTTCTTCATCAGCTTCTTGATCGCGCCCACCGGTGCCACCGGGAACAGCCCCGGCGTGTCGGCAAATGCAGCGTGACCATGAATCACCGCCAGCGGTTTCAGGCCTTGTTTCTCTGCTTCGGAACGGCGCATCAACACCAATGCCGCCGCGCCGTCGGAGATCGAGCTGGAGTTCGCCGCCGTCACGGTGCCACCGTCACGGAACGCCGGTTTCAGCGAGGCGATCTTGTCCAGTTTGGCTTTCGGCGGCTGTTCGTCGTGGCTGATCAGCACCTGCTCTTTGCCGACGGTCACGGTGAGCGGCACGATCTCGGCGTTGAAGCTGCCGTCCTTGATCGCCTGTTGGGCGCGAGTGGTCGAAGCGATGGCAAAGGCATCTTGCGCTTCGCGGGTAAAACCGTTGGTTTCGGCGCAATCCTCGGCGAAGGTGCCCATCAGGCGGCCCTTGTCGTAGGCATCTTCCAGACCATCGAGGAACATGTGATCGAGCACCCGACCGTGGCCCATGCGGTAACCGCTGCGGGCGCGGTCCAGCAGGTACGGCGCGTTGGACATGCTTTCCATCCCGCCAGCGACTACCACATCGGCACTGCCGGCGATCAGCATGTCGTGAGCCAGGATCGTGGCTTCCATGCCCGAACCGCACATCTTGTTCAGTGTCGTGCAACGGGTCGATTTATCCAGTCCGGCGCCCAGTGCCGCTTGCCGCGCCGGCGCCTGGCCGAGACCGGCGGAGAGCACGCAGCCGAACAGCACTTCTTCTACGGATTCAGGAGCAATACCGGCACGCTCAACGGCAGCACGAATCGCCGCGGCGCCCAGCTGTGGCGCGGTCAGGCTTTTCAGTTCGCCCTGAAAACCGCCCATCGGGGTGCGGACGGCGCTGACAATAACAATCGGATCGTTGGAAAGTGTCATGTCTAATCCTCCTTATTTGGCGGCCATGCGCAAGGCACCGTCGAGACGGATCACCTCGCCGTTGAGCATGCTGTTTTCTATGATATGCCTGACCAGCGCGGCGTACTCGCTCGCCTTGCCCAGACGCGGCGGGAATGGCACGCCAGCGGCCAAGGACGCGCGCACTTCCGGGGTCATGCCGGCCATCATCGGCGTTTCGAAAATGCCCGGGGCGATGGTCATCACGCGGATGCCGAAGCGCGCCAGTTCACGGGCGGCGGGCAAGGTCAGGCTGACGATCGCGCCTTTCGACGCCGAATACGCGGCCTGACCGATCTGGCCGTCGAAGGCTGCGGCCGACGCGGTGTTGATGATCACGCCACGCTCACCGTCTTCGTCGGCTTCGGTTTCGGCAATCGCCGCCGCCGCCAGACGCAGCATGTTGAAGCTGCCGATCAGGTTGACGTTGATCACCTGGCTGAAACTGACCAGTGCATGGGGGCCGTTCTTGCCGAGGATCTTCTCGCCACGGACGATGCCAGCGCAATTGACCAGACCATTGAGGCCGCCAAACGCTTTGACCGTCGCCTGGACCGCCGCTTCTGCGGCAGTTTCATTGCTGATATCCGCCACCACGCTTTGCGCGCCAAGACGTGCAGCCTGGGCCGCGACGGCTTCGGCGTTCATGTCCACCAGCATCACCTTGGCGCCGGCAGCCACCAACATTTCAGCGGTGGCGGCACCGAGGCCGGACGCACCGCCGGTGACGAGAAAAACCTTGTTTTCGATCTGCATCATTGTTTCCTTGGATTCAAGCTGAAACGTTCTTCGCGGCAGCCTCTTGAGCCTTGGCGATTTCCTGGTTGCGCAAGATAAAGCGCTGCAGTTTGCCGCTTGGGGTTTTCGGCAATTCGCTGACAAATTCGATTTCACGGGGGTACGCGTGCGCCGCCAGACGCTTGCGCACGTGTTGGCGCAGCTCTTCGGCGAGTGCAGGTTCGGCACGGTATTGCGGGCTGAGCACGACGAAGGCTTTCACCAGCTCAGTGCGTTCCGGATCGGGCTTGCCGATCACTGCCGCTTCGACCACTGCTGGGTGTTCGATCAGCGCGCTTTCGACGTCGAACGGGCCAACGCGATAGCCGGAGGTGGTGATCACGTCGTCGCTGCGGCCGACGAAGCTGATGCTGCCGTCCGGGTTCCACTCGACGGTGTCGCCGCTCAGGTAATAGTTGCCGACGAAGGCCTTGGTCGGTGCGCCTTCGTAACCGCCGAACCAGCACATCGGCGACTGGGTCCGGTCGATGGCCAGGATGCCTGGCTGGCCGACGCCCAGTTCTTTGTATTCGTCGTCGAGCACCACGATGCGGTGGCCCGGCGAGGCAAAACCGGCAGCGCCGACGTGCACCGGATGATCGAGGCCGTGGTGATTGCACAACACCATGCCCAGTTCAGTCTGGCCGTAATGGTCATGAATCACCACGCCGAGGTTATCGGCGAACCAGCGGATCACTTCCGGGTTCAGCGGCTCGCCGGCGCTGCTGACGATGCGCAGCTTGCCCTTGATCGAGCGGGCAAACTCGTCCCCTCCGGCAATCAGCAAGCGGTAGGCGGTCGGCGAACCGGTGAGGTTGGTGATCCCGTATTTGTTGATCACCCGGCAGGTGCTTTCGAGGGTGAACGGGCCATCGTAAAAGGTGATCGGGTGCCCCATCGCCATCGGCCCGGTTACACCGAAATAGATGCCGTAGGCCCAACCCGGATCGGCGACGTTCCAGAATGCGTCTTCAGGGCGCAGGTCCACCGCGTCACGGGTGTAACTCTGGAACGCGACGATGGCTTTCAGCGGCACCGACAGCGCTTTCGACGGGCCCGTGGTGCCCGAGGTGAACATCAACAGGAACGGGTCTTCGCCGGTCAGCAATACCGGTTCGCAGACGCTGGAGTAGTTGGCCAGTTCGGCCCAGAAACTGAAGTCGCCACGTACGATGCCCTGGCCCTTGGCGCCGCCAACGGTAACGATGGTCGGGCAGTCGGCCACTTCAGCCAGTTTCGGGCGATTGACTGCGTCGGTCACCACTACTTTGGCGCCGGAACTGCTCAGACGGTGTTCGATGGCTTTCGGGCCGAAGGCGGTAAACAGTGGCTGATAGACCGCGCCGATGCGCCAGGTGGCGAACACGGTGATCAGTAATTCGATGTTGCGTGGCAAGAGGCCGGCGACTTTATCGCCCTTCTTCACGCCCTGGGCCAGCAGGAAATTGGCGAAACGCGCGGCTTTGTCCTGCAAGTCGCTGAAGGTGTAGGTCGCGCTGGCGCCGTCGCGACCTTCCCAGAACAGCGCGATGCGTCCCGGCAAGGCATGCCGGTCGCAACACTCGACGCAGGCATTGAGCGCGCTCAACGACCCTGTGAGCGCGGCATCGACGGTGTGCTGATAATTGAACTGTGACGTGGCAGACAAGTAATCGCGCATTGCCAGAATCCCTGAGTATTTTTATTAGGTTGGGGGGGAACCGTAACTAACAGGGAAATACTCGCTCTGCGCGGGGAGCGGGACAATGGTCAAAGCTATCAAGTTGTGTGACTGGTTTGGCCAAGGTCACTACCTACCTCGTTCCCACGCGCAGCAAAGGAATGCAGCCCGGGACGCTCCGCGTCCCGGAAGCGGACGCAGAGCGTCCATTGAGGCATTACCACGCAGAGCGTGGGAACGATCGATCAGCTCGCCTCGTTAAGAATCAAACTCCGATAATGCCCCGGATTGGACCCCGACCACTTGCGAAACGCCTTGTAGAACGAGCTGGTATCGGCAAACCCCAAACGGGTAGCGATTTCGGCGAAGCTGATGGCAGGCTCCGCCAGCCAGACGATCGCCAGTTCCTTGCGCACACTGTCCTTGAGCCCCTGATACGTCTGGCCCTCTTCAGCCAGGCGCCTACGCAGGGTCGAGGCCGACATGCACAGTTGTTGCGCCAATGCCTCGGTTTCCGGCCAGTGTTCGGCGGGCAGTTGCCGTAAGTCGTGCTTGATCCGACTGGCCAGGCTCTCGGGATCGCGGTACTTGACCAGAATGTTCGCCGGCGCATGGGCGAGGAATCGCTTCAGTTCTTCAGGGCTGCGCTTGATCGGCAAATCCAGGCAGTCAGCGGAGAAAATCATCCGCGTGCGCGGCCGGTCGAACCGCAGGTTCTCGGAGAACATCACCCGATAGTCATCGCAAAAATCCGGCGCCGGGCAACGCAACTCGATGGCCAGGATCGGAATCCGCCGCCCTGCCAGCCAGCAGGCAACGCCATGCACGATCATCCAGTAAGTGAAATAGGTGAAGGCGCGGCGCGGGTCTTCGTCGTCCTCCAGCAGGACGATTTCTGCCAGGCTTTGCTGGCGCACCAATTGCGCGGGCATGCGTTCGAGCATCAATGACAGAAAGCTCAGCCCCGAGGTCAGCCCGGCGGCCAGGCTTGGCTGAACCATCGAGCAACGACACAGAAACTCCAGACTGCCAGACTTGAGCTTGCGCGGGTCCATGCCAAAAAACTCATCGTCCCCGCGCCGGGCCAACAAGCGCCACAGCCTTGCATAAGCAGTGGCCGGAACGCGGGCGTCGGTGGTTTCCAGCAGCGCCGGATCGATGCCGACCTTGTTCAACACCTCTTCGGTGGCCGCGCCCGGGGCGCAACTTTGCAACAGCGCTTCACGCACCAGTTGAATGGAGATGGTGTCTTTTTCCGACATTGACCGAGGCGAGCCTTGTTCTTGTTTGAGTGGTGAGCATATTAGCGCAGCCACCCGCCCGGCGCAGATCCCTGTGGGCAGCCTAGATCCCTGTAGGAGCGGGCTTGCTCGCGAAGGGGCCATAACAGTCAACATTGATGTCGCCTGACACACCGCTTTCGCGAGCAAGCCCGCTCCCATAGTGGATTTGAGTCGATCACAATTCCAATGTGGGAGCGAGCCTGCTCGCGATGGCATTTGGGCAGGCACCACACCTGCCCCGCCGTGCTAGTCCCTACAAAATCCGATACAACAACCGCTCGATCCGTACCCGGCTCACACGCTTGAGAAACTTGGCCACTCCCGCCGGATAATCCGGCAGCGTTTCCAGATCCTGATACCGCTCGATGCGGCTGGTGTGCTGGAAAATCTCCGCCAGCTCATTGCCACGTGGCTCCAGCAATTCACCTTTCGGATCATCGATCAGCAACGCGTTTTCCAGGTCGAGACGGAATGCACGCGGGTTGAGGTTATTGCCGGTCAGCAAGGTATAGCGCTGATCGATCCACATGCCCTTCAGGTGATAGGTGTTGTCGCCATCCTTCCACAAATGCAGGTTCAGCTTGCCACTGTCGATGCTGCGCTGATGGCGCTTGGCGAAGCGTCGCAGGCTGATTTCGTAAAGGTATGGCAGCGCCGCGATCACCTTGAACGGTTCGCTGGGCGGGATGTAGAAATCGTTGGCGGTTTTGTCGCCGACGATGATGTCGATCTTCACCCCCCGCGCCAGCGCCCGATTGATTTCCCGGGTCACCGCCAGCGGCAGGTTGAAGTACGGCGTGCAGATGGTCAGCTGATGTTGCGCACTGGCGATCAGCTCGCAAATCACCCGACTCAACGGGTTGTTCTTGCCCACACCGAGCAAGGGGCTGACGGATAAACCGCCCTTCGCCGTGCTGCCCGCCGTGGTGTCGTACGCCGCGTGCTTGAGACGGCTGCGCAAGTCACCGATGTCGTTACGCAGGCTGCGGGTGGTCGGCAGGTTCGGCAGGTCGAGGCGATGCACCGCTTTGGAGGCGATCAGACCGTGCTGAATCAGGTGCTGCATCGAATCGGCCAGCGCGTGATTCTGCAGCAGGTGATAACGGTCGAAGCGGTACTTGTCGAATTTATGCAGGTAAACGTTGTTCAGGCTCGCGCCGCTGTAGAGCACGCAATCGTCGATCACGAAGCCCTTCAGATGCAGTACGCCGAACAGCTCGCGGGTCTGCACCGGCACGCCGTACACCGGCACCACGCTTTCGTGGGTGCGGGTCGTTTCCTGATACCAGGCCGAGTTGCCCGGCTGCTTGCCGGCACCGATCAAACCGCGCTGGGCGCGCAACCAGTCCACGACCACCACCACGTCCAGTTCCGGGCGCGCCAGTTTGGCGGCGTGCAGGGCATCGAGGATTTCCTGCCCGGCCTCATCCTGTTGCAGGTACAGTGCGACGATATAGATGCGCCGGGTTGCCTGAGCGATTTGTTCCAGCAGGCAACGACGGAACTCGGCGGCGCCAGAGAGGATGGTGACGGCATCGGCGGTCAGCGGAAAACTGCGCAGTTTAGGCAGCAGAGAGCGTTTGAAAAGCGACGGCATAGGGCTCGCAAAGGGTCGAATCCGAAGAACCCGAGAGCTTACACCATGGATCGGTTTGGGTCTTGTTACTGTCTGTAATGGCCTCTTCGAGAGCAAGCCCGCCCCCCCATTTGAAATGCATTCCCCTGTGGGAGCGGGCTTGCTCGCGAAGGAAATTTTATGGGTGCCAAAAATAACAGCTTGACCATGGAGAACGATCATTCTACTGTTAGCCACATGAACGAAATCACTAGTAATGACACACGCGACATCATTCTGGATGTCACCGAAAAGTTGATCTACAAAAGTGGCATCGCTGCCACCGGCATGGATCTTCTGGTGAAAACCGCCGGCGTTTCCAGAAAAAGTATTTACCGCTACTTCGCCAACAAGGAGGAGCTTACCGTCGCGGCCCTGCAACGCCGCGATGTGCGTTGGATGCATTGGTACCGAACGGAAGTCGGCAAGGCACAAACCCCGGCCGAGCGGCTGCTCAACCTGTTTACCGTGCTCAAGACCTGGTTCGCCTCCGAAGGCTTTCGCGGGTGCGCATTCATTAACACCAGCGGCGAAACCGGCGATGCGCAAGACCCGGTTCGCCTGGTCGCCAAAGACCACAAACAGAAACTGCTCGACTATGTGTGCGAGCTCTGTACCGAACATGGCGCAACAGACCCGGAGACGCTGGCCAAACAGCTGCTGATCCTGATCGACGGTGCCATTACCGTAGCGCTTGTGATGGGTGATCACAGTGCCGCCGATAATGCGCAATGCATGGCGCGAAAGTTATTGGACCTGTAACACTTTTAATAAGCCCGACAACTTGCTTGAACGCTAATTTGATAGGGAGACTTAATATGTCTACTGCCGAAGTTCGTCCGCCATTGCCGCCGTTTACCCGTGAATCGGCCATCGAAAAAGTTCGCCTGGCCGAAGATGGCTGGAACTCCCGCGACCCGGAACGGGTGTCTCTTGCCTACACCCTGGACACCCAGTGGCGTAACCGCGCCGAGTTCGCTCACAACCGCGAAGAAGCCAAAGGTTTTCTGACCCGTAAATGGGCCAAGGAACTGGACTATCGGCTGATCAAGGAACTCTGGGCCCATGGCGACAACCGTATCGCCGTGCGTTATGCCTACGAATGGCATGACGACTCGGGTAACTGGTTCCGCTCCTACGGCAACGAGAACTGGGAGTTCGACGAGAACGGCTTGATGTTCAACCGTTACGCCTGCATCAACGACATGCCGATCAAGGAAAGCGACCGCAAGTTCCACTGGCCGCTGGGCCGTCGGCCGGATGATCACCCGGGCCTGTCTGATCTGGGTCTATAACTTCACCGAGTTCCCATGTGGGAGCGGGCTTGCCCGCGATGGCGATGTCACAGACAACATTTTTGTTGAATGTGAAACCGTCATCGCGGGCAAGCCCGGCCCCCACAGGTTTTTTGGTGTTCACCAAGGATTCGGCGTACCAGAGGCAATTGGCTGATGTGTCGCCTGGGCTGACGTCTTCGCGGGCCAGACAGGTCGCCGCAGAAGTTGGATATGGGTAAGATAGCGGCCCTTCCCCGCAGCTCTTTTCTGCGACCCTGCCGAATAAGCCCATTCCATGCCTTTCGAACTCAGCGTTGACCTCACTACCCTGGCCGTTCTGGCTCTCGTCGCTTTCATCGCCGGTTTCATCGACGCCATCGCCGGCGGTGGCGGTCTGTTGACCACCCCGGCACTGCTGACCGCCGGCCTGCCGCCGCACTTGGTGCTGGGCACCAACAAGCTCAGTTCGACCTTCGGCTCGGCCACCGCCAGTTTCACTTTCTACCGGCGCAAACTGTTTCATCCACGGCAATGGATGCACGCCATTGTCGGCACGCTGGTGGGCGCACTCACCGGTGCCGTGGTCGCTCATTACCTGCCAGCGGAATGGCTGAACAAGATGCTGCCGGTGATCGTTTTCGCCTGCGGTCTGTACCTGTTGTTCGGCGGCACACCAAAGGCGCCGCTGGACAGCGACGCACCGATCAAGAAGAAGTGGCAATCGACTCAAGGCTTCAGCCTCGGCTTCTACGACGGCGTGGCCGGTCCGGGAACGGGAGCGTTCTGGACCGTCAGCAGCCTGCTGCTCTACCCCATCGACCTGGTCAAGGCCAGCGGCGTGGCGCGCAGCATGAACTTCGTCAGCAACATCGCGGCGCTGTCGGTGTTCATCTTTTCCGGGCAGGTGGACTGGATCATCGGCCTGAGCATGGGCCTGTCGGTGATGGTCGGCGCCTTCTTCGGCGCGCGCACCGCCATCAGCGGCGGCGCGAAATTCATTCGCCCGGTGTTCATCACCGTGGTGCTCGGCTTGACCGTCCGGTTAGCCTGGCAGCACTGGTTCAGCGTGGCCTAAGCGCCGCGCCACATAGACATCGATGAGGTAACGGGCAATCGAGCGTGACGCCGGCAACGGCGGCAGCTCGTGCACGTTGAACCACTGGGCGTCTTCGATCTCATCTTCCTGACAGACAATCTCGCCGCCGGCGTATTCGGCGTGAAAACCGAGCATCATCGAATGCGGGAACGGCCAGCACTGACTGCCCATGTACTGGATGTTCTTGACCTCGATCTGCACCTCTTCGCGGACCTCGCGAATCAGGCAATCCTCGGCCGACTCACCCGGCTCGGCAAACCCCGCCAACGTACTGTAGACCCCGGCGACAAAACGCGGCGAACGAGCCAGCAGAACCTCGTCGCCACGGGTCACCAGCACGATCATGCTCGGTGAAATGCGCGGATAGTGGCGTATATCACACGGCTCACAGTACATCGCCCGCTCACGCGGCACCTGGCTCATCACCTGTCCGCAATTGCCGCAAAAACGATGTTCACGGGCCCAGGTACCGATTTGCGCGGCGTAGCCGAGCACCTTGTAGACGGTGTGATCGCCTTCGAGCATGAACGCTCGCAGGCCTTTCCAGTTGCAGCCTGGCACATCGCTGTGACTGCGCAGCTCCAGCAGGTAGACCGGTTCGCCATCCAGGTGACCGATGCCATGCTCGGCGAGAATCGACAGGTCCTGACGCTTGAGCCATTCCCGTGGAAACAGCGCGCCATTGTCATCGAACAAAAAGCCTTCGGGGCTGCGCGCCACGGCCCAACCGCCGGGTTGATCGGTGTCCAGTACTGCGGTGGTCCAGCGTGAAATCATGGTTAATCAATCCAGAAATTCGGGTTTCTGTTTGCTCATATGGGCGGCCATGGCCACGCGCAGATCGGTGGATTGCAGCATGGCGGCGTTCCAGGTGGCGACGTATTCGAGGCCGTCGTCGATGCGATGGTCGCGCATGTAGCTGATCATCTCTTTGGTACCGGTGACCGCAATCGGCGACTTGCCGGCGATCTCGCGGGCAATGCCCATCACGCCTTCAAGCAAGCTGGCGGCATCGCTGTAGACGCGATTGACCAGGCCAATGTTGCGCGCTTCGTCGGCGCCAAAGGTGCGACCAGTGTAAGCCAGTTCACGCAGCATGCCGTCACCGATTATCCGTGGCAAGCGTTGCAAAGTGCCTACATCGGCTGCCATGCCGATGTCGATTTCCTTGATGGAAAATTGCGCGTCCTCGGCGGCGTAACGCATGTCGCAGGCCGAGATCAGGTCGATGGCGCCGCCCAGGCAATAACCCTGAATCGCCGCCAGCACCGGTTTGCGGCAGTTGTCGACGGCATTGAACGAGGCTTGCAGCGTAAGGATCGTTCGTCGTAGCAGCCGTGCATTGCGGCTGACGTCCTTGCCCAACTCATTGAGCATACCGGCCATCATCATCAGGTCGATGCCCGACGAAAAATGCTTGCCGGCACCACTGAGCACCACCACACGGACTTCATCGGTATCGTCGATCCACTGGAAAATCTCGATGATCTCGCTCCAGAACGCGGCGTTCATCGAATTGATCTTTTCCGGGCGATTGATCTGCACATGGGCGATGTTATCGGCCATTTCGACGCTGAAGGCGGTGTATTGAGACATGGCAGTGATCCTTTACCGGGGCGGAAAATGAGGCCCGAACTATAACAAGGCATTAGTGCCGACAGTAAGGCAGTGGTTCGGCCAAATGCGGGACTGGTTTCAGGTTCTTCAGCGTCTGGACTGACCTCATCGCGAGCAGGCTCGCTCCCACATTGGATCCTGGGCGTTCACAAATCCCCTGTGGGGGCGAGCCTGCTCGCGATTGGCCGCACCACCGAAATTATTGAGAAACCGACTTAGCACACGAGCAAACTTGTCACTATGCTTGCACCGGACTTTCCAAGGAGGAACCCCCATGCCAATCTCTTCACGAGCAGCCCTGCTGGTTATCGACGTACAGAACGACTTCATCCCCGGCGGTCAACTGCCGGTGCCGGAGGGCGACCTGATCGTGCCCTTGATTAACCGACTCGGGCGCCAGTTCAAGCAGGTCATCATTGCCCAGGACTGGCACCCGCCCGGCCATGCCTCATTCGCCTCCAGCCACCCGGGGCGCAAACCTTACGACGTGATTCAGTTGCCTTACGGTGAACAAACGCTTTGGCCTGAGCATTGCGTACGGGCCACACCCGGCGCCGAGTTCCACGCGAAACTGGACCTGCCCCACGCCCAACTGATCATCCGCAAGGGCTGCAATCCGGACATCGACAGCTATTCGGCGTTTCTGGAGGCGGATCGAACCACCACCACAGGCTTGGCCGGGTATCTTAAAGAACGTGGCATCGACACGGTTTACATGGTCGGGCTGGCACTGGATTTCTGCGTGATGTTTTCTGCGCTGGACGCGCGGGCGGCGGGGTTCAATGCGTTTGTGGTGATGGATGCATGTCGGGCGATTGATCTGGATGGATCGCTGGCGGCAGCGATTGATCGGATGCAAGTGGCTGGGGTCGGGTTGATTCCGTCAACCGAAATACTCGGCTGAACGATCATGCACAACCCCCATGGCAAATGACTCCTTGTGGCGAGGGAGCTTGCTCCCGCTCGGCTGCGAAGCAGTCGCAAAATCTTCGAATGAAGTCTCTCTGGAGAAATGTATTTGTAGGTATTGGGGGCGCTTCGCGCCCCAGCGGGAGCAAGCTCCCTCGCCACAGGTACGGTGAAAGATTCAAGTAGGTGTCGGCAACCAGAGTCGAAACCGCGCGCCCCCCAGCGGCGAAGCTTGCGCGGTGAGTGTGCCGCTCTGTGCTTCCAGTGCCCGGCGGCTGATCGCCAAGCCCAGCCCAAACCCACCCGTTGCGCGATCCCGACTACGATCCAGCCGATAAAACGGCTCGAAAATCCGCTCCCGCTCTTCTTCCGGAATGCCGATGCCATCGTCATCCACCCAGATCTCACAGCCTTTGGGGCACACCTGCACACCGATCTGAATCCGTTTTTCGCAATAGCGCATCGCATTGCGCAGCAGGTTCTGGATCGCCCGGGCGGTCAGTCGCGGGTCCAGAGAGAAGCGTTCGAGCTGGCCGTTAAGCAGCACATCGATCACGATCTCCGGTGACTCAAGTTCTTCATCGACGCTGCCCAAAATGCTGTCGATGAACTCATCCAGCGACACGTCGACCTGTTCCGGCAGCCGCCCCGGGTTTTGCAAGCGGCTGTAAGACAGTAACTCCAGCACCAGTTCATCCAGTTCGCGAATGTGCGCGACCAAGCCTTGCAGACGTTCGCGGCTGGTGGCCGGCAAGTCATCGGACAGTGCCAGGGCCAGGCCGAAATCCAGCCGCGTCAGTGGCGTGCGCAACTCATGGGACACGGCGTTGAGCAGATCGCGCTGTTGGTTGAGCAAGTTTTCGATGTCGCCGGCCATGGTGTCGAAAACATTGGCCAGGCTGCCGATGTTGGAGCTGGGGGAAATCTGCGTGCGCTCGCTCAAGTGGCCCTTGCCGAAGCGTTCGGCGGTGCCTTTGAGGCGTTCCAGGTCGCGCCAGTGCGGGCGCAACCACAGCAACAGACAGGCGAGCATGGTCGCGCCGATCAGCACGTTGATGCTCCAGTACAACCAACTGACGTCCGTCGGGTCCGGCGGCACGACCATCTTCACGACCAGTTGCTCGCTCAACGGCGCCACGGCCAAGGTGCGCCAGCCCCAATCGCCGATGCGCACGACGTTTTCCCCGCGCTGCAAGCGCGCACGTTCATCCAGAGTAAATTCGGCGTCATCGTTACGGGCCAGCACAATGTCCAGCGGCTGGAATTCCTTGTCCATTTCGTCTGCCAGCGCCGGCCACTGCTCAATAGGCACCGCGCGAAACTGCTTGACGATCAGCGTTTGCAAACCTCGGGAGTAGTCAAGGTTGTAGGTGACAAAACGCTCATGGAAAACCTGGATTACCAGATCCGGCACCAGGTAGATCGCCGCGCTGAACGAGACGATAGTCACCAGATAGAGGCGAAACAGGATTCTGAACATCGACTCAGCATTCCCACTCGGAGCGGCTGAACAGGTAGCCCTTGCCCCACACGGTCTTGATCTTGCGCGCCTCGCCAGCATGGTCGTCGAACTTGCGCCGCAGCTTGGAGATGGCCACGTCCACCGAGCGGTCGGTGCCGTTGAATTCGATACCGCGCAAGCGTTGCAGAATCTGATCGCGGCTCAGTACTTCGCCGGCATGCCGGGCCAGCACCACCAGCAAGTTGTATTCACCGCTGGACAGCTCGACCAGTTGCTCGCGCCAGGTCACGGTGCGCTCGGACAGGTCGATGCACAGGTTGCCCATGAGAATGCGATCGTTGGCGGTCATCGGTTCGCTGAGGCTGCTGCGGCGCAACAAGGTGCGCACCCGGGCCAGCAACACCCGTGGTTCGCAAGGTTTGGTGACGTAGTCGTCGGCGCCCATTTCCAGGCCCAGCACTTGATCGTGGCTGTCATCGCGGGCGGTGAGCATCAGGATCGGCAAAGTCGCCGAATCGGCTCGCAGCAAGCGGCAGACCTGCAAACCGTCGAGCCCCGGCAGCATCAGATCGAGAATCACCAGGTCCGGAGGATTGAGCCGCGCCCGTTCGCGCACAAGATCGCCACGGCTGATCACACTGACGCAATAGCCGTTGCGTTCCAGGTAGCTGGCAATCAGTTCGGAGAGCGCGGAGTCGTCTTCGACCAGGAGGATGTTGGGCATGGTGTTTCCAGAAAGTGCAGTGGCGCCGGATAAATCGTCATCGCGAGCAGGCTCGCTCCCACAAGGAATTTCATGTGGACACAAATTCTGTGAACACTACCGGACCACTGTGGGAGCGAGCCTGCTCGCGATAGCGATTTACCAGGCGCAAAGGAATCAAGCCGCCAAGGATATACGCCCTCACGCCCGCGCGAGCAAAACCCTTACACAATTTCACACAGCGCCTACAAAGCTTCACCGCTACCCTCGTCGGCCCCCCGTAGGATACGGGGGTCAATATTGGGGTACCTACATGTCAAAGAATCTGCTTGCCCGGCTCAGCCTGATTGCACTGGCATTGACGCTGAGCGCTTGTGATCAGTCCTCGACCGCCGAAGAACAGGCGCCGCTGGCCACCGTGCGGGTTGAAACCGTCGAAGCCCGGCCGCTGTCGATCAGCAGCGAGCTGAGCGGGCGGATTGTCGCGCCACGCATCGCCGAAGTGCGCGCCCGAGTCGCCGGCGTGGTGTTGCAGCAGGCCTTCCGTGAAGGCAGCGACGTAAAAAAAGGCGACGTTCTCTTCCGTATCGACCCGGCGCCGTTCAAGGCCGACCTGGACAGCGCAGAAGCCGCATTGCGCAAGGCCGAGGCCAATGTATTCCAGGCCAGATTGCAAGAACAGCGCTACGCCCAGTTGATCGAAGGCAACGCCATCAGCGGTCAGGATTATGACAACGCCCGGGCCAATGCCCGGCAGACCGCCGCCGATGTCGCCGCCAACAAAGCCGCCGTGGAGCGGGCGAAACTGAACCTGGGTTACGCCACCGTCACCGCGCCGATTTCCGGGCGCATCGGCCGAGCGCTGGTGACCGAAGGCGCGCTGGTCGGGCAGAACGAAACCACGCCGCTGGCACTGATTCAGCAGTTGAACCCGATCCACGCTGACCTGACGCAATCGACCCGTGAACTCAACGACCTGCGCCGCGCGTTCCGTTCCGGCCAGTTAAAGGAAGTGGGCCAGGGCCAGGCCAAAGCCACATTGATTCAGGACGACGGCAGCCTCTACCCGCTGCCGGGCAAGTTGCTGTTCACCGACATCACCGTCGACCCGGGCACCGGCCAGATCATCCTGCGCAGCGAGTTCCCCAACCCGGACCTCGACTTGTTGCCGGGCAGCTTCGTTCGCGTGCGCCTGGAGCAAGCGTTCAATCAGCAAGGCATCAGCGTGCCGCAACGGGCCATCCAGCGTGACAGTGCCGGCATCGCCCAAGTGCTGGTGCTCGACGCCGAACAGCGGGTCGGCCAGCAACCGGTCGAACTGGGCGCAGTGCAGAACGATCGCTGGATCGTCACCAACGGTCTCAAGCCCGGTGACCGCATCGTCACTGAAGGCCTGCAACACGCGCGCCCCGGTGAAAAAGTCCAGATAGATGACACCCCTCTTCCCCTTGCCCAGGTTTCTGGTCAGTAAGCAGGACGCTTTTTATGCCGCAGTTCTTTATCGACCGCCCGGTGTTCGCCTGGGTGATCGCCTTGTTCATCCTGCTGGCCGGTGCGCTGGCCATTGTGCAGTTGCCGGTGGCGCAGTACCCGAACGTTGCGCCGCCGAAAGTCGAAATCTATGCCACCTACCCCGGCGCATCGGCGCAGACCGTAGACGAAAGCGTGGTCAGCCTGATCGAGGAAGAGCTCAACGGCGCTGATCATCTGCTGTATTTCGAATCCCAGAGCAGCCTCGGCAGCGCCACCATCACCGCGACTTTCCAACCAGGCACTGACCCGGAAATGGCGCAGGTCGACGTGCAAAACCGCCTCAAGGTGGTCGAGTCGCGCTTGCCGCAAGCGGTGACTCAGCAAGGTTTGCAGGTTGAGAAAGTCTCCGCCGGTTTCCTGTTGCTGATCACCCTCACCTCCAGTGACGGCAAGCTCGACGACGTGGCGCTCAGCGATTACCTGGCGCGCAACGTGATGAACGAGATCAAGCGTCTGGACGGCGTCGGCAAGGCCCAGTTGTACGGTGCCGAACGGGCGATGCGGATCTGGATCGACCCGCGCAAGTTGATCGGATTCAACCTGACCCCGGCCGATGTCAACGCCGCCATCGTTGCGCAAAATGCTCAGGTTTCCGCGGGCAGCATCGGCGACTTGCCGACCCGCACCACCCAGGAAATCACTGCGACTATTCTGGTCAAAGGCCAGCTGTCGACACCTGAAGAATTCGCCGACATTGTCCTGAAGGCCAATCCTGACGGCTCCACGGTGCGCATCGGCGATGTGGCGCGGGTCGAGATCGGCAGCCAGGAATATCAATTCTCCACGCGCCTGAACGGCAAACCGTCGACCGCCGTCAGCGTGCAACTGTCGCCAGGCGCCAATGCCCTGAGCACTGCGACGCTGGTGCGGGCGAAAATGAATGAACTGGCGCGCTACTTCCCGGCCGGCGTGGAATACAAGATTCCGTATGACACTTCGCCCTTTGTCAAAGTCTCGATTACCAAGGTGGTCTACACCCTCATCGAGGCGATGGTGCTGGTGTTTGCGGTGATGTTCCTGTTCCTGCAAAACATCCGCTACACGCTGATCCCGACCCTGGTGGTGCCGGTGGCGCTGATGGGCACTTTCGCGACCATGCTCGCACTGGGCTTCTCGATCAACGTGCTGACCATGTTCGGCATGGTGCTGGCCATCGGCATTCTGGTGGACGACGCGATTGTGGTGGTGGAAAACGTCGAGCGGATCATGGCCACCGAAGGGCTGTCGCCCAAGGAAGCGACGCGCAAGGCGATGAAACAGATCACCGGGGCGATCATCGGCATTACCCTGGTGCTGGTGGCGGTGTTCATTCCGATGGCATTCATGCAGGGCTCGGTCGGGGTGATTTACCAGCAGTTCTCGCTCTCCATGGCCACGTCGATCCTGTTCTCGGCATTCCTCGCCCTGACCTTGACCCCGGCGCTGTGTGCGACGCTGCTCAAGCCAATTGCTCAGGGTGAACATCACGCCAAGGGCGGCTTCTTCGGCTGGTTCAACCGGCGCTTCGAACAACTGACCGAGCGTTATCAGGGCTGGGTCGCCTATGCACTGAAACGCACCGGGCGTTACCTGTTGATCTACGGCGTGCTGCTGATCGGTCTGGGGCTGTGCTTCAGTCGTCTGCCCTCCTCGTTCCTGCCGGTGGAAGACCAGGGTTACACCATCACCGACATTCAACTTCCACCGGGCGCGAGCAAGAATCGCACGGTGCAGGTGGTCGAGCAGATCGAAGCGCACAACGCCACCGAACCGGGCGTCGGCGACAGCACGGTGATTCTCGGTTTCAGTTTTTCCGGCAGCGGGCAGAACGCCGCACTGGCGTTCACCACGCTCAAGGATTGGTCGGATCGGGGCAGCGATGACTCGGCGAGTTCGATTGCCGACCGCGCCAACATCGCGCTCAGCCAGATCAAGGATGCCATGGCCTTCGCGGTCCTGCCGCCGCCGGTCGATGGCCTCGGCACTTCCAGTGGTTTCGAGTTCCGCCTGCAAGACAGGGGCGGCCTTGGCCACGCCACGCTGATGCAGGCGCGCAGCCAATTGCTGGCCGCTGCCGAGAAGAGCCCGATCCTGATGAACGTGCGCGAAAGCGCCCTGGCCGAAGCGCCGCAGGTGCAACTGGAAGTCGACCGCAAGCAAGCCAACGCCTTGGGTATTTCGTTTGCCGACATCGGCAACGTGCTGTCCACCGCCGTCGGATCGGCCTACATCAACGACTTTCCCAATCAGGGACGGATGCAGCGAGTGGTGGTCCAGGCTGAAGGCGATCAGCGCAGTCAGGTCGAGGACCTGCTGAAGATTCACGTGCGTAACAACGGCGAGAACATGGTGCCGTTGTCGGCTTTCGTTCGGGCCAACTGGACCCAGGGCCCGGCGCAATTAACCCGTTACAACGGCTACCCGGCCATCAGCATTTCCGGCGAACCGGCGCCCGGCTACAGCACCGGCGAAGCCATGGCGGAAATCGAGCGATTGGTGGCGCAAGGGCCGGCGGGGTTGGGTCAGGAATGGACCGGGCTATCGTTGCAGGAACGTTTGTCCGGCAGTCAGGCACCGATCCTGCTTGGGTTGTCGTTGCTGATCGTGTTCCTGTGCCTGGCGGCGCTGTATGAGAGTTGGTCGATTCCAACCTCGGTGTTGCTGGTGGTGCCGCTGGGTGTGCTCGGCGCGGTGCTGGCCGTGACCCTGCGCGGGATGCCCAACGATGTGTTCTTCAAGGTCGGGCTGATCACCATCATTGGCCTGTCGGCGAAGAATGCGATCCTGATCATCGAATTCGCCAAGCGCCTGTACGACGAAGGCCACGACCTGATCGACGCCACCCTGCAAGCCGCGCGTCTGCGGTTGCGGCCGATTGTCATGACGTCACTGGCATTCATCCTTGGCGTGGTGCCATTGGCGATTGCCACCGGGGCCAGCTCGGCGAGCCAGCAAGCCATCGGCACCGGCGTGATCGGCGGGATGATCACCGCGACCCTGGCAGTGGTGTTTGTTCCGGTGTTTTTTGTGGTGGTGATGAAACTGGTGCGCAAGCGCCATAAAGACATCTAACCAACAACACCAATCAACTGTGGGAGCGGGCTTGCTCGCGAAAGGGCCGTCACATTCAACATTGATGTTGGATGACACGCCGCCTTCGCGAGCAAGCCCGCTCCCACATTCGACCCCATTGGATTCAGTTTTGTGGTCACAACGGATTGCGCTGGGCTAAGGTGTTTAGACACCCAGGCCCATCGAGTTCCCATGCCCCTACTCGCCCGCACCCACCCTCGCCTGTCCGCCGCGGCCACACTCGGCGTCGCGGTGGGCATTCTGGCCCCCGCCGACTCGATCATCAGCAAAATCCTCATCGGCTGGAACACCGGGGTCTGGACCTATCTGGTGCTGATGCTCTGGCTCACCATGCGAGCCAAGGCCCCGGACGTCAAACGCATTGCCGAGGTAGAAGATGAAAATGCCGGTCTGGTGTTGCTGCTGGTGAGCATCGCGGCGCTGGCCAGCCTCGCCACCATCACCTTCGAACTCGCCGGCAGCCGGGATCTGGAAACCACCCGCAAATTGCTGCGCTACGGCGTCACGGCGTTGACGGTGATCGGCTCATGGCTGCTGATCGGGGTGATCTTCAGCGTGCACTATGCCCGGCTGTATTACACCTGGAACGGCAAAGAACCGGCACTGCGTTTTGCCGAAGATTTGAGAACCCCCGATTATTGGGACTTTCTGTATTTCTCATTCACCATCGGTGTGGCGGTGCAGACAGCGGATGTCGGCGTGGCCACGCGGGAGTTGCGCAAGATCGTGTTGGCGCAATCGTTGATCGGGTTTGTGTTCAATACAGCGATTTTGGGGTTCTCGATCAACATTGCTGCGGGACTGTTTGGCTGACCTCTGTGTGCAGACTGTTGTGTTCGGCGTGGCAGCCACTGCTGGTCTGAAGACGGGGATCGCCCAGCGTGCCTATTGCAACCACGGTTGCCCAGCCCTGTAAACTGTCAACAATGACAGTATACAGGGGGAGCAGAAACAGGCTTCCATAGCTCATCCAGACGTAGGGCCAGTAAAGGCCTTTGGATACTCTTATTCAAAGTAACGGAGACTACGTCCATGAGCATCATTAATCCTGTGATCAAACGAAGTGGTTTTGCAGAAGGCAACTATTTCATCGGCGATGCGTTCACCGGTGGAACGTTTTCCTTTGAGGCATTCAACGCCACTTCCCGACTTATCGATAGATTGAAGGCCGGACTGAAGAAACTCGACGTGGTGAAAATCACCGCCATCGAACGCACTCCTCCTCGCACCAGCGCAGGCCATACCAGCGTTCGGGAGTTGACCATTTCGCTTCCGATCGAACTTGCGATCGGCGAATATGAGCTCAAAGGCACTGACGGCACCAGCTTCAGTTTCAAAGACGCTAAAGGTAAGGTCGTTGAAGCGTCCTCCGGTACGCTCAAGATCCTGCCCTCGGAGGGGAACGTGGTCAAAGGTGAAATCAAGGCCGATCTTGACGTGCCGGGCTCAGAGGGAGAAACCTTTGCGCTTAAAGCGCGTTTCCAGGTACTGAAAGCGGGCTGATCCACCAGCACACATAAAAAAGGGAAGCCTGGCTTCCCTTTTTTATTGACGCCTGCAGTGGCGCTTAAAACTTGTAATGTGCCCCCATATTCAAACCAAAGTCCTTGGTAACGCCATCGCCCTTGCTGGTATCGAGCTCGGCATGCAACTGCCAACGATCATTCAACGTCCAGGATGCACCTGCGCCTACTTCAAAACGCGTACCGGAGAGATCGTTGTTGAACTTGTTATCGTTGACTCGAACTTCGTTGCTTTGCGCAAACTCATGCACCACCGCTGCGCGGATATGCGGCTGTACGATGCTGCCATTGGCCATGGTCATGCTGCGACCCAGGGTTGCACCGGCCTTGCCGAGAAGTGAATGCGTGGTATCGGCGTCGGCCCGCAGACCGTTGTCCAGCGTGAAATCCTTACCCTGAATCGATGCCGCTTGCCACTGGGTAAACAATTCGGCGTAGTAGCCATCTTTGATGTCTATGTGTTTGCCAAACTCGGCCGACGCACTGGCGCCCCAGTTGTTGTAGTCGCCTTCGGTGCGGGTGCCATCACTCAGTGCCACTTTGGCTTCGTTGCGAAAATGGTTGAGCTTGGCAACGGTATCCAGGTAGTAACCGCTGTCACCCAGCCAGGTGCCGTAGACACCGACCGATGTGCTGCCAATCTCACCGGAGCTGCCGCGGTGCAAGTCCAGGTCCGACTTGCTATAGCCGACAAATGCACCCAGTAACACTTGCTCGCCTGCGATCTGTACCGGAGTGTCGGCGCCCATTGCAATACCGTACTGGTTCTGGCTGTAACCATCGCCGAAAGCGTTGTTGTCGATGCTGTAGCGGTTGCCATAACTACGGACCCAGCCACCCGACTGACCACCGTTGACGCGCAAGTCGCCCATACGATTGGTCAGCGAAGCCATTTCACCATAGATCACCGTCGGCGCGGTGCTGAACAGCGCCATGACCGAACGGGTCGGTGTACTCACTACCTCTTTATCGGGCTGCAGATACCAATCCTCGCCTGTCTTGACCAATTGGTAAGTGAAGGCGCCGGCATCGACCGGGCCGTTGAGCAGGCCGAAACGCGCATCGCCGCCGACCGTCTGGACGACTTTGATCGGTGTGTCGTTGACCGGATCGACACCGCTGCTAGACACCAACAGTTGGTGACTGCCAGCGGCATTGCCGGTGACGTTGAGCAAATCGGTCAGGCCCTGGTTGAAGTCGGTGCCGATTTCGAACGTACCGCTGCCGGCGAGACTCGCCACGTCCAACTGAAAGAAATCCTGATTGCCACCAAACCGCACGCGGCCGCCATTCAATGACAGGTTGTTCACCGACTGGCTGTCTGTCATCTGCCACAGCGCCTGGTTGTTGATGGCGAAATTAGTGACGTTGTTGACCTGCCCGGTAAGACTGGCGCCATTGTCCAGGGTCAGACTGGTAGCACTGTCCACCGCACCCGTGACATTGCCGCTCATAACACTCTGGTTGTTGACCTGCACATTGGCGACATCCTGCAGATTGCCGTTCAATGTCGAGCCGTTGTCCAGGATTACGCTGGAGGAGCGCAACACATCGCCGGTCATCGCACTGCGATTGTTGATCGATACATTGGCCACATCCTGAAGGTTGCCGGTCAGCGTCGAGGCGTTGTCCAGCGACACACTCGAAGCGGTCAGCACATTACCGGTCATGCGCGCCTGGTTGTTCAGCGCGACTGTGGTGACGTTTAGCATGTCGCCGGTCAGCGATGCGGTGTTCTGCAAGGTCACATTGGCCGTGCTGCCCTGGACCACCGTGACATTGCCGGCCAGGTCACTGTCATCCACCAGAAGGTTGGCCGAAGCCCCTGTACGCACCTCAAGCAAGGTGTTGTTGCCGGCGACCACGCTGGAACCATTACGTACCTGAATGTTGGCGACAGTCGGAAAGTTTGGCGCGTTGATGCCGACAACGATTGCCGAGCCGGTGCCACTCTCCACTCGGGAACTGTCCAGCACGATGGTTGAGGGAATGACCGCCGTTACCTGAGTGTCGGTTCCTACGCTCAGCGCGTTGAGGCCGCCGCGAATGGTGCTGCCGGTAGCGGTCAGCGAACCCTCGAGCAGGCGGATGCCGAAACTCGTCGCACCCGTGCCTTCTACGGTTGAGTTCTGCAGGTTCAGGTTGCTGAAACGGTTGCCCGCGATCCCGCCTTGCAGGCCGCGCACCACACTGTTGTTGCTCAGGTTGACGGAGGAGCCACCGACGCTGCCAACGTTGCGCACGGCAGAAATGCCGATCCCGTTGACACTGGTAACGGTCGAATTGTTCAGGGTGGCGGTGGCGTTGGTTAGAAAAATACCCTGTTCAATACCGCCCTCGCCGGCCGAGGTGATGGTGGAGTTGCTCAGGTCGACCAGACTCCCCGCCGAACCGGTAATACTCAGTGTGGTAGAACCCGATCCATTGAGGATGGCATTGGTCTGGAGTTGCCAGTTGTCCAGCGCAGTGCCGGCATTGATGGTCTGCGTGGTGCCCGCCGGGACGGTGGCCGCCTGGGTCAGGGAGGAATGGATCAGCAGCGGCGCCAAGGACCACAGGCAGACACTGATCGGGGATTTGGGAAAAGCAAAAAACGGTTTTGGCGACATGACTGGAGTCTCACTCGATTGCATTCCGTCAGGAACGAGTTGCCGACCTGAACTGCTCAAGTCGGACAATTAATGGTCGCCAGACTACGGATTAACCTCTCAACGATATGTAGGATAAGTCCGTAGGTGCGTACGACTTGTCCCTTTAATATGTGCGACGTTCCGTATCTGAACGTAAACGACTTCGCGATCCGGGAATGGGGACGAAAATTCTTTCGTCCCCATTCACAGACTCATACGGACTACAGATTTCCAGGCACTTCAGGGCGCTCTATCTCGCAATACACCAGACTGGAGTTCAGCAGTGCCACCTGCACAGTGGTCTCCGCCGTGACACCATTGACCGTATAAGCGATACGCGCGTAACGAGTCGCAGGCCGCGAGTTGCCAACAGGTGGCAGTTGAATGATCTTGATCCGGTCGTATTCGGTGAGGAAAAACTCCAGGTTTCCCGAGGCCGGCATCAGGCCGGAACGGGTGATCAGCGTGCCGGGAATGGCCGGGGCACCCACTGCATCGCTGGTGCGACCTTCGAACTCCAGATTGACCGTTGCGCCGGCCGGAATATTGCTATCGGGCCGAATACGGATGCGCAGACGGCGAGTCTGGTAAGGCGGCATCGGGCCATTCGGCACAACCGGATGGTTGAAGCTAGGGCAGTTGATTGTCTTCGCAATACGCTCCGCTATCGTGCTTCCCGTCGAAGTTCTGTAGCTCGAGAGCACGAGTTGCGGCACCGGCAGATTGATCACGATGGCCGTGACCTGAACATCGGTCGGAGGCATTTGTGACATGACAGTAGGGCTGCCGGGATAACCGATCGTGATGTAGGCTTTACGGGCATTGTCGCCCGTGCCGTTGCCTTCGGTCCTGATGGTTTCCCAGGGCAACGTGGTGGTGACCCGGGTATCGCCGCTACGCACCGGTATCTGTGCACCGACTTGTTTACCCTGGTAGTAGAACGTGACGACCTCACGCCCCGTAATCGGCCGGGCCGCTTCAGTCCACAGAGGCCAGATCATCGTCGCATCAAAACCGGACTGCGCGGGAGTCAGTGTATTGGGAGCCGGTGTTGGCGTACCCACACCCTGGACAACGACTGGAGCAATGTTGGGGTTTTCCAGCTCCGGCAGATTTGGCTGTTCCGGCCCTGCATAAGAAAGATCAAGAACGCCGACGGCGAGCGGAGAGGTCCCGTTGGGCGTAATGGTCGTACGCTCCAGTTCATACCAGTATTCGAACTCCACCTGATCGGCACGATTCGGATCGCCAAAGACATCTGCCCATGTGTCGTAATCCACCAGGAACTCTAGTTTGCCAACTGTACCGGGCGGTGGAACCGACTGCTCTGGAAGCGATATCTGATCTTGTGTGACCGTATTGCGGATGTACGGGATAATCCGGTCACCTGGCAACCAGTTGGAGGCGGCGGTGTAGCTGATTTCCATGATGGTCTTTGAAGGGGATTTCACGGTCGGCAAGGTGATCGACGTAACACCTTCTGGGAGCGGAATTTTTGGAACATTCAGGACCGGTTTCGGTGCGACAAACCTTCTGAACATATTAGTGATCGCGGCGTTGTTGCTGATGTTGCCTGGCAGGTCAGTCAGGTTGTACGAGTAGTAATACGTACCCTCTGGCAGTGCCCTGAGGAAATCCAGCTTAACATTGATAATGCCACCGGCGACCAGCGGACCACTGAACGCCTCGGTTTCACCCTGCATCAGCGCAAAGGTGGTCTGCTGTGAGATATAAAAGTTGACGGAATCCAAACCCGCCTCGAACTTTTTATAGCCGGTGGGGATAGTCAGATCAAGCCCCCCGGCGTTCGCCGGGTCGTTCAGCCATGCGTCATTGATTTCGACCGGTACGGTTCCGCCCAGCGTCAGAAGGGGCGGCCGCGGTCCCGTAACATTCCCCCTGCCTGGCTGTGATTGCCAGGGCGCGGTCAGGTCGACCAGAACTTCGAGCGGGCTAGACGTGTCGGGGTTATCAAAAATGTCAAAAATGAGGAACACGAAATAATACGGGGCGTATTCACCCTCCTCGTCGAACACGTCAACCAGGGCAGTGGTAGGCACATCGAATTCGATCGGGAACCCCCAACCACCGGCAGGCTTGCTTTTCGTCCCAACCAAAGTGATTGGATCGTAAGGAACTGGGTCAAGGCCACGAAGAAAAAGCTTGTGCAGTTCAACCCTTGCTCCGCCGTCGCCACTTGCATCTTCAATTTCCGTCAACTGGACTTTTACAATCCTGTCCTCTTTAAGCTGCTTGTACGTCAGTCGACCATCGGGCAGTTGATCAACAATTTTCGGAGGCTCGGCAAGTGCTCCGACGTCACTCGCCACCTTGCTGTCTTTAACGCTTGGATCTACAGGCATATTCATCTTCGTACTCTCCATCAGTGAGTGTGTGTTCGAACTGTCTGCGTTATTGCCAAACGAAGAATCGTGCGACAGCAGGCTGCAAGTTCCCGGCACTAACGTTTTACTGCTTTGCACATCATTTATTACTTCAGTGTTTACAGCGGTTGAACTTAATCCTCCGGACCGAGGCGGGGGACTGCAAGTTTGACTACTGCCCGGAATGACTCTATCAATTTTTACCAACGCTGATTCCGAGCGCCCCAGGGGAATGCCATTTCGATACAGGGTGTAACTGGCCAATGCGGACGAATTTCTTTCCATCGGCTTTATGTATTGCTCGTATTTATCGCTTCCGAGAATAAAAAACGTTCCATTGTCAGCTTGTGTTTTTGTCAGTACTTTTCTGACTTGTAACTTTGTTCCCGGAATCGGTTTAGTTCCGTTGAGACTATCGAAGCCCTCCCAATCCAGCACGCATACATCACCGGCTTCGAATCGACCGGGTTGAGCCTCGACACCGATCCACAATTCTTCCCACAACTTCGGAGTCGAATTGCAGTTGAGATACCCCCACAATGTCGCAGAAGGAAATGTCGGTTCTTCAAGGTTTATCGGTACAGGGCGACGAACAATAAAAGTCTGTGGCAGCGAAGTATCTTCATTGCCGTTATCGCCGATGGTGACCCGATAGCGCAGAACAATGTCGCCGTCACGTTGCAGATATTGCGCAGGCAACAAAAAGAATGGCGGAATGGTGACCGGGACTGGAAAAAAGTTGCTGTAAAACCGCGTTTCAGTCGTCGCACCCGGCTCCGTTACCCAGATCTCCAGCAAGTCGCTTTTACCGTCTTCAATGGATGGCGCAGCCCACATCGGGATCAGCAATCTGGCGCCATCGGTCGAAGCTGCCGGCGGAAGTACGCCATCAGCGCCAACCCCTTCGATCTCCAGAGGCACAGCAAATAAACCAACCGGAATTTCTGTAACTGAAGACATATCCATTTCCCCGAAAGAGCGCCATTTCAGCCCTGAGGGAAATTAGACCCCCTTGTGCCACTTCCGCCTACTGTCATATCTGACAGGTTTTTCGACCGTTCGTCGGTCTTATCGCCGTACGCTGTTTCGCGGCTGTCTAAAAAACTTGACGATCCTTAGGGTAATGTTGTCTTCTGAAACCGGTTTCATCACCAAGCAATGTGACCTGTCGAGTAGCCCAATAAGAAGATCGCCCCATGAACGATTTCTCCGCCGCCCAGCGCAGCCGCGTGACCATGCTCGACGTCGCCGAACGCGCCGGCGTGTCTAAGGCCAGCGTCTCGCGCTTCATCGGCGATGACCGCGCCCTGCTCTCCGATGCCATCGCCCTGCGCATCGAGCAGGCGATCAGCGAATTGGGCTATCGCCCGAACCAGATGGCCCGCGGCCTGAAACGTGGGCGCACTCGCCTGATCGGCATGTTGGTGGCGGATATCCGTAACCCTTATTCGATTGCCGTGATGCACGGGGTGGAAACCGCTTGCCGTCAGCACGGCTACAGCCTGGTGGTGTGCAACACCGATCGCGATGACGAGCAAGAGCGTCAACACCTGGCGTTGCTGCGCTCGTACAACATCGAAGGCTTGATCGTGAACACCCTCGGCCATCACCGGGATGAGCTGCGCGAACTGCATCAGGAAATGCCGATGGTGCTGGTGGATCGCAAGGTCGATCAGCTCGAGAGCGATCTGGTGGGGCTGGATAATCCGGCCGCTGTCGAGATGGCCGTTGCCCACCTTGAAGAACGCGGTTATCGCGATGTGCTGATGGTCACCGAACCGTATGACGGCACCAGTTCGCGGATCGAGCGGGTCAGCAGTTTCAAGGCGCAGATCGAGCGGCTTCCGGCGCTCTCGGGCGCGGTGGTCGAAACCGGCGGCGATCTGACCGCTCGTTTGAATAACTTTCTGCAAACGCCTGGCCCTGGCCCGAAAGCGCTGTTTTGCGCCAACGGTATTGCCGCGCTGGCCAGCACTCATTCGTTGCGGGAGTTGAAGTGCGACCTGTTCGCGGAGGTCGGGTTGATTGCCCTGGATGATCTGGATTGGTATCCGCTGGTAGGGAGCGGGATTACCGCCCTCGCCCAGCCGACGGCGGAGATGGGTGCGAGTGCGTTTGAGTGTTTACTCAAGCGACTGCGTGGGGATGACGGGCCGGTGCGGAGTCTGGATTTTTCGGCGCGGTTGATAGTGCGGGGGTCGACCGGTGGACATTCTCGGTGACATTTCTGACCTCATCGCGAGCAGGCTCGCTCCCACAGGGGATTTGTGGTGCACATTGTATTCGTGTAACGACACAGACCCCTTGTGGGAGCGAGCCTGCTCGCGATGAGGCCCTGAGAATCACCCCATAACGCAAAGGCAAATTTTTTTGACCAAAAATGAAACCGGTTTCAGAGGTGAATAACAATGAACAAACCACCCGTTTCCATCAGCCTGTCCAGCTACGGCGCCGACCTCGTTCGCCAACGTGGCCAAGGCAGTTTTGTCGAGGTGCTGTCCGCTGCCGGCGCCACGCACATTGAATGGCGCGAAGAGCTGCTGACACTCGAAGACCCCACGCAATTGGCCAGCGCCACGCAATCCCGGGGCCTGGAAAGCATCTATTCCTCACCGATGGAATTGTGGCGGGCCGGGCAGTCGGCCCCCAATCCTGAACTGCTCTCGACCCTGGAGCGTGCCGAGGCATTCGGCGCCCAATGGCTGAAAGTCTCTCTGGGCTATTTCACCGACAACAACGATCTGCAGACGCTGGCGCTTGCGTTGCAACAGAGCCCGGTGCAGCTGCTGGTGGAAAACGACCAGACCTTGCACGGCGGCCGAATCGAACCCTTCCAGCGATTCTTCGCCAACGTCGAGCAGCACAACCTGCCGATCAAAATGACCTTCGATATCGGCAACTGGCAATGGCAGGACCAGTCCGCCGCCAGTGCCGCGCGGCTGCTCGGTCGATACGTCGGCTATGTGCATTGCAAAGCCGTGGCACGGCGGGCCGACGGCAAACTGGTGGCGGTGCCGCCGTCTGCCAGCGACCTGCATCTGTGGTGCCGACTGCTACGACACATGGATCACGGCGTGATGCGCGCGGTGGAGTATCCACTGCAAGGCGATGACCTGGTGCAGTTGACCACCGAGCATGTCGCCGCCCTCTCCCACCTCGGTCAATCCCGCCTGGAGCCTGCTCATGTCTGAGATAGATATTCTGTCGTTCGGCGAAACCATGGCGATGTTCGTCGCTGAGCAGAACGGTGAACTGGCTGACGTCGACCACTTCCACAAGCGCATTGCCGGGGCCGACAGTAATGTCGCCATTGGTTTGTCGCGGTTGGGGCTTAACGTCGCCTGGCTGAGCCGGGTGGGCGCGGACTCGTTGGGTCGGTTCGTGATCGATACGCTGGAGAAAGAAGGCCTGGATTGCAGCCATGTTGACATCGACCCGGCGCACCCCACCGGGTTTCAACTCAAGTCCCGCACTGACGATGGCAGCGATCCGGTTGTCGAGTATTTCCGCCGTGGCTCGGCCGCCAGTCATTTGTCGGTGCAATCCATTGCCCCGCAACTGCTCGAGGCTCGGCACTTGCACGCCACGGGCATTCCCCCGGCGCTGTCTGCGTCGGCTAGGGAAATGTCTTTCGAGCTGATGACCCGCATGCGTAATGCCGGGCGCAGCGTGTCGTTCGACCCCAACCTGCGCCCGAGTCTGTGGGCCAGCGAGCAACAGATGATCCGCGAGATCAACCGTCTGGCCGCCCTCGCCCATTGGGTGCTGCCGGGTTTGAGCGAAGGGCGTTTGCTGACCGGTTTCGAAGACGCCGCCGACATCGCGGCGTTTTATCTCGACCAAGGCGTTGAAGCCGTGGCGATCAAACTCGGACCGCACGGCGCGTATTACCGAACCCATCTGGATGAAGGTTTCGTTGCAGGCGTGCCGGTGGAAACGGTGGTCGATACGGTCGGCGCCGGCGACGGGTTTGCCGTCGGCCTGATCAGCGCCCTGCTGGAAAACCACAACGTTGCCCAAGCGGTGCAGCGTGCCAACTGGATCGGTAGCCGCGCGGTGCAGAGCCGTGGGGATATGGAGGGGTTGCCCAATCGGGCCGAGATGGATGCCGAATTCGGGGCCGCCAATCGCGAGCAGGCTCGCTCCCACATTCAATCGGATTCGTCCCCACATATTGTGTCCGACACAGATTCCAGTGTGGGAGCGGGCTTGCTCGCGAAGAGGCCTGCATAGTCACCGAAGATCTAAACCGTTACCTGCTGCGACAAAAACAACAAGCTCAGGAGCATCACTATGAAAACCGCAACACTGGCCACCCGCCGCTGGTGGTACATCATGCCGATCGTGTTCATCACCTACAGCCTGGCGTATCTGGACCGCGCCAACTATGGATTCGCTGCTGCCTCCGGAATGGCTGCAGACCTGATGATCACCCCCGGGCTGTCGTCCTTGCTCGGCGCGCTGTTCTTCCTCGGTTATTTCTTCTTCCAGATCCCGGGCGCGATCTACGCCCAGAAGCACAGCGTGAAGAAACTGATTTTCGTCAGCCTGATCCTCTGGGGTGGCCTGGCGACCTTGACCGGGATCGTCTCCAACGCCTACTGGCTGATCGTGATTCGCTTCATGCTCGGCGTGGTCGAAGCCGCCGTGATGCCGGCGATGCTGGTGTACCTGTGCCATTGGTTCACCCGTGCCGAACGCTCGCGCGCCAACACGTTCCTGATCCTCGGCAACCCGGTGACCATGCTCTGGATGTCGGTGGTGTCGGGCTACCTGATCCAGCATTTCAGCTGGCGCTGGATGTTCATCATCGAAGGCCTGCCGGCGGTGCTGTGGGCGTTTATCTGGTGGCGGCTGGCCGATGATCGTCCGGCTCAGGCCAAGTGGCTGAGCGACCAGGAAAAGCAGGATCTGGAAAGCGCCCTGGCCGCCGAACAGGTCGGCATCAAAGCGGTGAAAAACTACGCCGAAGCCTTCCGCTCGCCAAAAGTGATCATCCTTGCCTTGCAGTTTTTCTGCTGGAGCATCGGCGTCTACGGTTTCGTGTTGTGGCTGCCGTCGATCCTCAAGGCTGGGGCGAAAATGGACATGATCGAAGCCGGTTGGCTGTCGGCCTTGCCGTACCTGGCGGCAGTGATCGCCATGCTGTTGGTGTCCTGGGGCTCGGACAAACTGCAAAAACGCAAACGCTTCGTGTGGCCACCGCTGCTGATCGCCTCGATTGCGTTCTATGGCTCGTACGCCTTGGGCGCTGAACACTTCTGGTGGTCCTACACGCTGCTGGTGATTGCCGGCGCCTGCATGTACGCCCCGTACGGGCCGTTTTTCGCCATCGTCCCGGAAATCCTCCCGGCAAACGTCGCCGGTGGCGCCATGGCGTTGATCAACAGCATGGGCGCGCTCGGCTCGTTTGGCGGCTCTTATCTGGTGGGTTACCTGAACAGCTCCACCGGATCGCCCGGTGCCTCTTATCTGCTGATGAGCGGCGCGTTGCTGCTGTCGGTGGTGCTGACGATTTTCCTCAAGCCCGGCGCCAGTGACCGGATCGCTGTGGCGCGGCCGGTGGCGGCTCATTCTTGATTTGATATAGAGATCACAACGATGAAAAAGCAGGTTGTGCTGTACAAGAAACTCTCGCCGCTGCTGATGGCTCGCTTGCATGAGCACACCGAGGTGACGCTGATCGACAGCCTCGACGCAGAGGGCTTGGCGCAACTGCGCCGGGCCCTGCCCCGTGCCCAAGGATTGCTCGGCGCCAGTCTCAAACTGGACGCCGGTTTACTGGATCTGGCGCCGAACCTGGAAGCCATTGCCAGCGTGTCCGTCGGCGTCGACAACTACGACATCGATTACCTGACCGAGCGGCGGATCCTGCTCAGCAATACCCCTGACGTGTTGACCGAAACTACTGCCGACACCGGTTTCGCGCTGATCCTGGCCACCGCCCGACGCGTGGTGGAGCTGGCTAACATGGTTCGCGCCGGCCAGTGGAACCGAAACATTGGCCCGACGCATTTCGGCAGCGATGTACACGGCAAGACGCTGGGCATTATTGGCATGGGGCGGATCGGTGAGGCGCTGGCGCAACGCGGGCATTTCGGTTTTGGCATGCCGGTTGTGTATCACAGCCATTCGCCAAAACCGGCGGTGGAGCAGCGATTCAACGCGCAATACCGCAGCTTGAGCGATCTGCTGCAGCAGGCCGACTTCGTTTGCCTGACGTTGCCGTTGACCGCTGAAACCGAAGGGTTGATCGGCGCTGAACAGTTCGCCCTGATGCGCCCCGAAACGATCTTCATCAATATTTCCCGGGGCAAGGTGGTGGATGAGCCGGCGCTGATCGAGGCGTTGCGGCAGAAGCGGATTCGCGCGGCGGGGCTGGATGTGTTTGAGCGTGAGCCGCTGGGCAATGACTCGCCGTTATTGCAGTTGAACAACGTGGTGGCGACGCCGCACATCGGGTCGGCGACGCATGAGACGCGGGAGGCGATGGCCCGGTGTGCGGTGGATAATCTGTTGGCGGCTTTGGCTGGGGAGCGGCCGGCTAATCTGGTGAATGCCGGGGCGTGGGGCGGTCAGGAAGAGCCGAAACTCGTTCTCGCGACAGGCGGCATACAACCCGGTTAACCATCGCTTAACCCCATGGTCCAAAACTTTACTGGACCGCACGCCCTCAGCTCCTCTGACGCCCAGTGCGGCAGGTTCGACGTTCTTCAGTCGAACTGATTTCCCCTCTGCACTGGAGATTCACCATGAACACGCGAACACTGCTGATAACCACCGCCCTCGCCTGCACCGCGTTCGCCGGGCTTGCTCAGGCAAACGAGACGTCGTCCTCCCAGGCCGTGCCTTATCACTACGGCATGCAACTGCGGGTGGCCAAGGTCATTTCCCTGACTGAACCGCAAACGCAGGAATGCCAAGTGGTGACGGCCAACATGAAGTACATCGACACATCGGGTAAGCCTGCGCAGATTACGTACCAAAAACTGTCTGACGCATGCAGCTATCAGAACTGACAGTAGGCTTGTGAGGGTTCTGGCGCTAAGCTCTGGCGCTTCCCTCACTGCCGCAAGGATTCGCCATGCAGTTCTCGTTTCGCACGCTGTCGACGTTCACCGCCGCACTTTGTTTTGTGCTGGCGCTGGTCTGGGGTTTGATGCCGCAAGGGTTGCTGGCGATCTGGAGTATCGAGTACTCGTCCGCGGCGGGCTTTATCGCCAGGCGCAGCGCAGTGCTGTTCGGCGCATTGGGGGTGATGTTTTATCTGGTGCGGCAGGCGCCGCCCTCGGCAGCGCGAAGCGCGATGTGCAACGGCTTTATGGTGGGGTGTTTCGGTTTGGCGGCACTGGGCTTCGGCGAATGGCTCTATGGACATGCCGGGCCGGGCATTTTGCTGGCGATCCTGGTGGAATTGGCGCTGGGTCTGGGGTTCATCCAGACCCGGCGCGTATCGGTCGAACTGGGTGAAACGGCCGGTTAATGGGCTTTTGACGTTGGGTGCAACAGCTCGCTGTGCTTGTTGTTGTCCCCAAGGTCGCTGCGTAACTCGGCGATCAGATTATTGATTTCCCGGCACCCGTTGAGGTGATGGGCGTCTATGCCGGTGACGAACAGGTCGAGATGATCAGTCTCGCCGTCCGAATACACCTTGACGGTCATCGACAGGTCCGGCGACAGCGTGCATTGACAGCGTTTCGGGAGAAAACTGCTCTCAATGATATTGCGTAGTTCCAAGGCAGAAAGAAACATGGCCACCCTCTCGGTATTGTGAGATTGCCAATCAAAAATCAATGTCGGTCGGAGCTCAAATCGCCCGTTCTTTTTCTTCTGTGCGGGCTTCATTGTTCCAACGTCCGACCGTTTTCTTGTGTTAGCACTGACTGGGCAGGAATCACGGTCAGCTCAAGACAGCTACAGCATAAAACATGCTCAGGATTTCGCCCTGCGCCTCGTCGGCAAATCAAGGCTTTGGGAGAAATGGCAACACATCGCGTCATGCAAAATGCAAGAAAGGTCTGCTTCAAGACCTGCATTTTGCAAACACCCCGATGGCGGGTTTGCATTGGCTGAGGACGGCAGTGAGAATGCGGCCCATCCATTCAGTATCCGCTGACCCCACACACACGCAAGGAGGCATCATGGGTGCTTTGCCGCTTAACACGACCGTCGGGCTGATAGTTTCCATTTTGTCGTCCGTAGCCCACGCCGCAACCCTCGAGGACGTCGCGCCGTATCCCAAGCCTGAGAGCGGTTTTACCCGCCAGGTCATTCACCTCGCCCCGCAACAACAGGAAGACGGTTATCAGGTCGAAATTCTTGCCGGCAAGACCCTGACCGTGGACTGCAACCGTCAGCGCCTGGGCGGCATGCTTGAAGAAAAGAACCTTGAGGGCTGGGGTTACCCGTTCTACCGGCTGGAAAAAGTCACCGGCCCAATGAGCACGCTGATGGCCTGCCCGGATGGCAAGCGCAAAAAGGACTTCGTGCCGGTGGTCGGTGACGGTTTCAGGCTGCGTTGCAACAGCAAGCTGCCAATCGTGCTCTACGTGCCCAAGGACGTCGAAGTGCGCTACCGGATCTGGTCGGCGTCGAGCCATGTCGAGAAAGCCGTTCAGGAATAACCGGCTCGTCCCTCACACCAGGGCGCCGCTCATCGCGGCGCGCTCGGCCACATGCCGCAAACTGTCGAAATTGATATTCGCTCCGGAATCGATAGCCACCAGGGTCTGACCCCGTGCGCCGGTTTGTGCCACGTACTGCTTGATCCCGGCCACGGCCAAGGCGCCGGAAGGTTCGGTGATCGAGCGGGTATCGTCGTAGATGTTCTTGATCGCGGCGCAGAGTTCGTCGTTGCTGACGGTCAGTACCTCATCGACGCAAAACCGGCAGATCTCGAAACCATGGGCGCCGATCTGAGCGACGGCCACGCCATCGGCGAAGGTGCCGACGGTTGGCAGTACGACACGTTCGCCTGCCTGTAATGCAGCCTGCAAGCAGGCGGAATGTTCCGACTCGACGCCGATGATGCGGATTTCAGGGCGCAGGTATTTGACGTACGCGGCGATGCCGGCGATCAAGCCACCGCCGCCCACCGGAACGAAGATCGCATCCAGCGGCCCCTGGTGCTGGCGCAGGATTTCCATGGCGACGGTGCCCTGCCCCGCGATCACGTCCGGGTCGTCGAAGGGCGAGACAAAGGTGCGGCCGGTTTGCTGCGCCAGGCTCAACGCGTATTCCAGGGCAAACGGAAAACTCTCGCCGTGCAGCAGCGCTTCGGCGCCTCGGCTGCGAACCCCGTGTACCTTCAATTCCGGCGTCGTACAGGGCATGACGATGGTTGCGCCGATCCCCAGCTCGCGGGCCGCCAATGCAACGCCTTGGGCATGATTGCCCGCCGAGGCCGTGATTACGCCACGAGCCTTCTGTTCATCGCTCAGGTGCACCAGTTTGTTGTAGGCGCCACGGATCTTGAAAGAAAAGGTCGGTTGCAAGTCTTCGCGCTTGAGCAGGATCTGATTGCCCAACGCCTCGGACAAGGCCGGCGCCGCTTGCAACGGCGTGCGCACGGCGAGTTCGTAAACCGGCGCGGCGAGGATTTTTTTCACGTAGTGCTCAAGCAAGCTCTGCTGGGCGGGCGTACTGTTCATGGTCGTCTCCTTGGTATCCGGGTTTACGCGGTCGGCGTAGGAGCTGCATGCGCCCGGTAAGCTCAAAACCCAAGAGACAGAAAGTAAAAACCCGCCTCTAGGGCGGGTTGGGTGCTGCAGTCGTGAGCTAGCCCGCCAAATAAGGAATGGCGGTAATAATGCTTGGCTGGCAGCGCAATACGGTGGAAGTCATGGCTGGAAATTAGCCGGAGGCTGATGGCAAGTCAATGGCCAATTTTCAAAGGCCGCTGTAGGCTGGCGATTCTGCTCATTGTCCAAGGAAGGAAACCATGAAGTCTGTCGCCCTGCCCCTCATCGCCCTGATCGCTTTCGCCGGCTACACCGTTTCGGTGATGCTGCAGGCGGAGCAGTCGTTGCTCGACTTCGGCATCAGCCTGATGTCGCGGCCCGATACCGCGCAAGTGGTGATCGATTTATACCTGTTGGCGACGCTTGCCGGTATCTGGATGTACAAGGATGCGCGCCAGCGTGGGCAGTCGGGGTTGTCGGTGATTCCCTATCTGGTGGTGACGGCGGTTTTTGTGTCTATCGGGCCGTTGTTGTACCTGGTGGTGCGGGGTATTCAACGCCGCAAGAACTCCATCGATGCCACTCAACAAGCATGATCCAGAATGGGTCTGATTTTGAGATAGCTATCGCGAGCAGGCTCGCTCCCACAGGGAGGGCTGCGCGGGACTCGGAAGTTGGGGCAGCCCGGATCAAAATGTGGGAGCGAGTCTGCTCGCGAAGGCGATCTGACAGCCGCCGTAGTCACTTCGCCAGGCGCTTGAGCCCGAGCACCATCACCCCCGCCCCCAGCATCATCGCCGTCAGAAACAACGGATAGGAAATCCACCACGGCGTGCCAGCGGTCATCATGCTGAACTCGGACATGCCGCCAATGCTCGCAACCAGGTTCAACGGCAGAAACACCACGTTGATCAACGTCAGTTTGCGCAGCAGGTTGTTCATGCTGTTGTTCATCAGGTTGCCGCGCGCGTCGATCAGCCCGGAGAACACCGTGGAGTAGATTTCTGCCTGCTTGTAGCACTGGTTGTTCTCGATAATCAGATCGTCGATCAAACCGATGGCTTCAGGGCTGAAGTGTTCCTTCGCCGCATGATTACGCAGCCGGGTCAGGACCGCGCCGTTGCTGTGAATGGCGTTGATGTAATAGATCAGGCTTTCGCTGAGGTTGAACATCTGGACCAGATGCTGGTTCTGCATCGAGGCATTGAATTTTTGTTGCAGCTCCCGGGCAACCATCTTGATCACCTTGAGGTGCCCCAGATAGTGGTGAATGTTGTTGAACAACAGGTCGAGCAACACATCCAGTGGTGTCTTCAGTGACTGCCGCGTGCCGAGGCCGCTGAGCGGCGAGTCGTCGGTGGCAATCACCAGCAGACGCCCCGGGGAAAACAACAAGCCGCAGGATGACACTTCGAAGGCCAGGCTGCCGCCGCCGGAGTAGTTTTCCGGGCGTTTCCAGATCAGGAACAGGTTGTCGGGGTGGAACTCGATGCGCGACACCTCGTCGGGGTCCAGGGCTGAGGCCAGAGCGTGTTCATCGAGTTTGAAATGGCTGTGCAACAGATCCCGCTCGGCCGCATCGGGGTTGCTGAACAGCATCACGTCGGCGTCCAGCCGTTCGACCGCATGCAGGGCGCCGTGGCTCAGTTCAAAGCTTTTGATCATCGGCCGCTCACCAGGCCTGGTCGCGGCGCTTGAGCTCCAGCCGACGGACAAACTCTTCCAGCACCAAGGAATACAAATCGTCCTGCAAGTAGGCGTCTTCGATGCCGGCGTCCATGTTCGGGTTGTCGTTGACTTCGATCACCACCACTTTGTCGCCGGACTGTTTGAGGTCGACGCCGTAGAGGCCGTCGCCGATGAGATTCGCGGTTTTCACCGCCAGTTCAACCACCGCTCGCGGCGCTTCGTGAACCGCCAGGGTGCGGCATTCGCCGTTGATGTCCTGGCCTTTGGCTTTGTGGTTGTAGATCTGCCAATGGCCCTTGGACATGAAGTACTGGCAGGCAAAGATCGGTTTGCGGTTGAGCACGCCAATGCGCCAGTCGTATTCGGTGTAGAAAAACTCCTGGGCCAGCAGCAATACCGAGTGTTCGAACAGTTCGGCGGTGGCTTCAAGCAAGGCTTGCTGACTCTCGACCTTGATGACGCCCTTTGAGAAACAACCGTCGGGGATCTTCAGCACCAGTGGAAACCCCAGACGCTCGCCTACCCGCTCGAAATCTTCCGGTCGTTCCTTGTAGAGGATTTCAGTGGCGGGCATGCCCAGCTGATGGCTCTTGAGCAAATCAGTCAGGTAAACCTTGTTGGTGCAGCGCAGGATCGACGCCGGGTCATCCATCACCACCAAACCTTCGCTCTCGGCCTTTTTGGCGAAGCGGTAGGTGTGGTTGTCGACGCTCGTTGTCTCGCGGATCAGGAGCCCGTCGTATTCGGCGATTCGGGCGTAGTCCTTGCGTTCAATCAGCTCGACGTCGATGCCTAGCGTCTTGCCAACCCTGACGAAGTTGTCCAAAGCCTTGGGATTGGAGGGCGGTAATGCTTCTTGCGGATCGTGCAGAATGGCCAGGTCATAACGAGCCAATCGCCTGGAGCGCGGCATGCGCCAGATCTTGCGACTGAAACTGTCGAGCGCATTAGCGAATTGATCTTCCTGATCTTCACGCAACTTATGCAAGGCGCCAAACTTTACACCTTCGATGTGCCAACCGTTAGTTCGACGAAACTCAACCAGCAATATCGGACAAGGAAAGACTTCGAACAATTGTCGAGCCAGATCCTGTAATGGCTCGATAGTGGTTTTTCCGAAGTACAGTGTCAGGGTAAACCCTTCGGTATCGCTGTAAAGGTGATTGCTGAGGGCCTTTTCCAGGGTTTTATCCAGATCATCCAGGGCCAGGCCATACAGGGATTTACGAGTCAGTTCGCTGATGGTCCGCACCGACGGAATAACCTTGTGCCCCCGCGCTTCTGCCAGCAGCGAGCAGTAATAACCGTGCCCGAGGTACTTGTAGCTGCGGCACAGGTTGATCACCTGAACCCGCTTACCCTGCTCGTTGTCGCGGGTCTGTTCGAGGTACTCCTGGGCGGTGACGATGTCTTCACTGGGGAAATAGGAGGCCCAGTCTTCCTTACGTTCGACGATGATCATCAACTGGCTGGAAGTTCTGATCGAGCCATTTAAATAGTTTGTGGAAGTTATTGCTGTCGGTAACGTTTGCTCAGATACTTCGCGCCAATGACCTTGTACCGCTGACATAGTGATTGATCCATTGAAGAACTAGACCTTTCCTATTAAGCACGAACTTTTTCGAAAGTCCCGTTTCGTTACGCAACTTTTACGGCGGTTATATGAATCCTGTTTTTCGCTTGGCGGTAGTTGAAGATATACCGTCACTGCTGGCACTCGAACAGCAATGTTTCACCACGGACCGGCTCAACAGTCGCAGTTTTCAATGGATGATTACTCGGGCTCACGGGCAACTGCTGGTGGCCCAACGAGGCGAGCAATTGGTGGGCTATGCGGTGGTGCTGTTTCACCGGGGCACTTCATTGGCGCGCCTGTACTCGATTGCGATAGCCCTTGATGCTCGCGGCAGTGGACTGGGCAAGCAATTGCTCGAACGTGTCGAGGCCTGCGCCATTGAGCATGACTGCGCCTACCTGCGGCTGGAAGTGCGCATCGACAATCCAACGGCGATTGCTCTGTATGAGCGTAACGGCTACCGGCGTTTTGCGCTGATTCACGACTATTACCAGGACCATGCCGATGCGCTGCGCCTGGAAAAACGTATCCTCCAGCACCGCGATTCACGCAACATCAAGGTGCCTTACTACCCGCAGACCACCGAGTTCACCTGTGGCCCGGCCTGCCTGCTGATGGCCATGGGCGCGCTGCAAGACGATCGAGCGTTGGAGCGCGGCGAAGAACTGCAAATCTGGCGCGAGGCGACCACGGTGTTCATGACGTCTGGCCACGGTGGCTGCAGCCCTCAAGGTCTGGCGCTGGCAGCGTGGCGGCGTGGTTTTCGGGTGCGGCTGCAACTGAGCATGGCCGGGCCGCTGTTTCTCGACGGCGTGCGCGATGCGCATAAAAAAGACGTAATGCGCCTGGTACACGAGGCGTTCACGGCGCAGTTGCAAGCCACCGACGTGGAACGAATGATCGGCGGACCACTGGATCTGCCACGGTTACTGCACGATGGCGGACAGCCGCTGGTATTGATCAGCAGCTATCGCCTGACCCGTTCCAAGGCGCCGCACTGGGTGATCGTCACCGATTGCGATGAAGAGTTTGTCTATCTGCACGATCCGGATGTGGATCACAGCCAGCATCGTCAGCCGATGGACTGCCAGCACTTGCCTGTCAGCCATGGGGAATTCGACAAAATGTGCAGTTTCGGACGAGGCAAGCTGCGGGCTGCGGTGATTCTCTATCGGCGTGAGTAAGTAAACGGGTGCGACCCATTGTGGCGAGGGGGCTTGCCCCCGTTGCGTTGCGAAGCGGCGCTGAACCTGCGACCTCATTCTTTCAGGCGTACGGCGTTTGCCGATTTTACGACTGCTGCGCAGCCGAACGGGGGCTAGCCCCCTCGCCACAGGTTATGCGTATTACTTCAGGCCAAGCTTGTACAGCACCCCGTCATCTTCATCGGTCAGCAAATACAGATAACCATCCGGCCCCTGCCGTACATCACGAATCCGTTTATTGAGCTCACCCAGCAACCGCTCTTCGTGAACAACCTTGTCGCCTTCGAACTGCAGGCGAATCAGCTCCTGACTCACCAGCGCCCCGATAAACACGTTGTGCTGCCAGGCCTTGAAGCGATCGCCGTCATAGAAGGCCATGCCGCTGAGGCCAGGGGATTTTTCCCAGACATGGTGCGGGCCCACGGTACCTTCGGCGGCTTCGCCCTTGGCTTCCGGGATTGGCAGGCCGGAATAGTTGATGCCGTGGGTTGCCATCGGCCAGCCATAATTTTTGCCACGCTCGATGATGTTGAGCTCGTCGCCACCCCGTGGGCCGTGCTCGTTTTCCCACAGCGTGCCGCTCCAGGGATTGAGTGCCGCGCCTTGCGGGTTGCGTTGGCCGTAAGACCAGATTTCCGGGCGAACGCCTTTTTGCCCGACAAAGGGATTGTCTTTCGGCACCTTGCCATCCGGATAGAGCCGCACGATCTTGCCTTGCAGCTTGTCGAGATCTTGCGCCGTGGGCCGGTCGTTATTCTCGCCCAAGGTGATGAACAGATAACCGTCACGGTCGAACACCAGTCGTGAGCCGAAATGGTTGCCGACGGAGAGCTTGGGCTCCTGACGGAAGATCACCCTGAAATCCTTGATCGCCGTCAGGTCTTCCGACAACCGTCCGCGACCGACCGCCGTGCCGGCCTTGCCGCCCTCACCGCCCCCTTCGGCGTAAGACAGATAGACCATGCGGTCTTGCTTGAAATCGGGCGACAACACCACATCGAGCAATCCGCCCTGCCCCTTGGCCCAGACCTGAGGCACACCATTGAGCGGACCCGAGAGTTTGCCCTCGGCACTGACCAGCCGCAGGTTGCCGGGCCGTTCGGTCACCAGCATCCCTTGGCGGTCGGGCAGAAACGCCAGCGCCCAAGGGTGGTCCAGGCCTTTAACGATCGGCGTGAGCTCAAGGGTGCCCTGCTCGCTTTTAAAATCCTGTGTTGGCGCTGCAAAGGCGGGCGCCGTGACGGTTAATAACGCGCTGGCACAGAAAGTGGCCAAGAGGGTTTTACGCAACATGCACGATTCCTTTTGTCGTCAATAGAGCTGGCAAGACTTCTGTCTCGCCGTTCAACGGTAGTTGCGGTCCGAGCCCCGGGGTGGTGGATTGGGAATGAATTTCGGTTGGCCGGTGGGAGCCTGTCGATCTTGCGGATAGCGATTGCCGATGCCGCCGTTATCGAGCGTTGGCGGTCGTGGCACAGGCACCGTGTTTGGCCCGCGGATTACCGGGATATTGGGTTGCGTGCCTTGCATGCTGTTGGGATTGGCCCGGCGAATCGGGCTGTTGTAGGGATTGTTGTTGCTTCCCGGCAGGTTCTGCGCCAGCAGCAAGGGCGAAGACGACGATGCGGCGTCTGCCAGAGCCAAAGGGCTTAGCACGCCACTCAATGCCAGCGCGATGACGCCGAGCACACATCGGTTCATGGGGGACCTCTCTAAATGAGCGTGCCATGCTTCATGGATGAATAGAGCCACGCTACGCCCAGGGTTCGGATTTGTTAACTAAAACCTCCCCCACAACATGTAACACGAGTTGACCGCACCGCCGATCCGCCAGCAGGACCGGGCCGCCGCCGACTGAAACTTTTGCCCTTGGCCACAGGTCACCTGAACATCAACGACGAGGTCACGACGATGGCACGGGCAATCTGGAAAGGCGCAATCAGTTTCGGTCTGGTGCACATCCCCGTGGCGCTGGTTTCGGCGACGTCTTCGCACGGGATCGATTTCAACTGGCTCGACAGCCGCAGCATGGACCCGGTCGGCTACAAGCGCATCAACAAGGCCACCGGCAAGGAAGTCACCCAAGAGCACATCGTCAAAGGGATCGAGTACGAAAAAGGACGTTACGTGGTGCTCAGTGAAGAGGAGATTCGCTCGGCTCATCCACTGTCGACCCAAACCATCGACATTTTTGCCTTTGTCGGCAGCGAGCAGATCCCCCTGCAAAACATCGACACGCCCTACTACCTGGCGCCGGACAAACGCGGCGGCAAGGTCTATGCGCTGTTGCGCGAAACCCTCAGTAAAACCGACAAGGTCGCCCTGGCCCGCGTGGTGTTGCATTCGCGCCAGCACCTGGCGGCCCTCATGCCGCTGGAATCAGCCATGGTGCTGGTGATGCTGCGCTGGCCCGCCGAAGTGCGCAGCATTGCTCAATTGGAACTGGGCAGTGAAGTGACCAAGCCGGATCTGGCCAAAGGTGAGTTGGAGATGGCCAAACGGCTGGTGGAAGACATGAGTGCCGACTGGACGCCCGAAGAGTACCGCGACAGTTTCGAAGACAAGATCATGGCGCTGGTCGAGAAGAAGGCGAATGAAGGCAAGATCGAAGATGTCGAAACCGTGACGGGTGAAGAGGTGCGTAAAACCGCCGATGTTATCGATCTGACCGAACTGCTCAAACGCAGTCTTGGTGGCAAGGGCGGCGGTAAAACGACAGCAAAAGCAAAAACGACTACAGACAAAAAAGCCACGAAGCATTCTCGCGGCTGACTGATGACAGGGACATCCATGAGTCAGGTGGTGTGAATCTCGGCCCCATCGCGAGCAGGCTCGCTCCCACATTGGATCTTGTGAACGACAAAAATCAAAGGTGGGAGCGAGCCTGCTCGCGATGGCGTCATGCGCCACAACGCAAAACTCAGATCAAAACAAAAATCGCCAGCAACCCGCCAAAAACCGCCCATTTCTCCAGGTAGTAGCGAGTGCGGTTACGCTTCTTGAGCGCTTTGCCGCGCAGGCGAATCTTGTAGATTTTGGCAAACAAACGGTTGATCGCACCGGTCTTGTCACCCGCATCGTTCGGCGCACCCGCCGCTGCCATAACCGTATGGCTGAACCAACGGTTGAACGCCGCCGCCCAGCGATACTTCATCGGCCGCTCGATGTCACAGAACAGAATGATGCGGTTCTGCGCAGTGGTGTTTTCGGCGTAATGAATGAAAGTCTCATCGAACATCACGGCCTCGCCATCGCGCCAATGGTAGTTCTCACCATCGACGTTGATGTAGCAACCGGCATCGTTCGGCGTTTCCAGCCCCAAGTGATAACGGTAAGAACCGGCATACGGATCGCGGTGACGGACCAGTTTCGAACCCGGCGGCAGTTCGGCGAACATCGCGGCCTTGATCGAGCCGATGCTTTGCACCAGTTCAGTCGTACGCGGGCAGAGCTTTGCGGCGGACGGGTGACTGTCGCCGTACCATTTGAGGTAGAAACGCTTCCAGCCACTTTTGAAAAACGAGTTGAAACCAACGTCGTCGTACTGATTGGAACGTTTGATCTCCCCGGCCTTGAGCAAATTCTGGCCTTCAGCGCGAATCTCTTCCCAATGAGCCTGCAAAGGACTCAAGTCGGGAAAGTCTGCCGGATTGAGATAAGGCTTGTTCGGCGTTTTGGAGAACAGATAAAGGAAGCAATTGATCGGCGCCAGAAACGTCGAGTGGTCGCTTAACTGACGGCCTAATTTGTGGCGCACCTTTCCGCGCAAGTGAACATACGCGACGGAGATGACATAAATAGCGGCAATGATAAGTTTCACGAAAATCGTCACACGTCAGAAGTGAACAAACTGCGTCCCGATGGCGCGTTCTTGAGCCATGCCGATGAACGGCATGGGGTCGAAAGATGGCATTTTAGCCACACCTTGTAACTAATAGTTAACCTTCAACTGTGAAAATGTGTCCACGTTATTTTAGTAGCGCGGCTCGGCCGGTAATGCGAACCGCTCTCCCGATAGTAGCCTCATGCCATACCACCATCCGTCGAATATGTAAACACGACACTCTATACGCGGCCCCGTCTGGCTTAGGCTTTGCAAAGGCCGGACCTAGCAGCCCCAGAGCGACGTAATTCTGACGCGGCGGCAATTAAATTAACGATCAGGACTCCAGCGATACGCTTGGTCAGTCACCGGGAGATGTAACGTGTCAACTCTCAATGAAATCGCAGCGAACCACGCGAGAATGGCTAAGGCAAAAGAAGAAGAGTCGACCGGGCTGAGTGAGCGGCACCTTCAAATAGTGGGAAGTTTCGAAATCCCGTCTATCGATGACCAACAACACATTCCACTGCACCTTATCACCGGAGGGCAGGACAACCACCTCGTACAAGCCACTGGCTACTTGCTCTGAGTCTCGATCTGGTCAGTCGCCGGCTTGTCGCACGCTGTTCAACGTGCGGCAATGCCAGACTTTCAACCGCTGCCAGCGAGTTGTTTACAGTGGGCAGACAGCGACAACTTTATAATCACCGCCTGAAGAGGTGATCTGCACGGTCCAGCCTTGCGCAAAAACCATGTCGTGATGCTCGACGATGGCACTGATGACGGGGCAAAGCTTGCTGGCTTCTTCTGGAGAGCTGTCTACCGAGATGTTGACCGAACGATCCTCGCTTGAGAACTCGGAGGCCTGAGTCAAGGCGTCGTTGCTATCCAGAATTTTGCAGAGCAATGAGGCGTTCTCAACGGACTCGTCTGTAGTGCCGGAGTAAGCATATTGAGCCGTTACAATCGTCAATAGAAAAAACAAACCTGTTGCATATTTGTGTCTCACTTCCATGTTTCCTTGGGTTGGGGGGAAGGAATACTAATCCATTAGCCGGTCAATAGTTTTGACGGCAGCCCTCTTCCCTCCAGCAACGCCCGCAGCACTGATACCGTCAAGCTCGTTTATTCCCCTTTGCCCAGCCGACGACCATTAAACCCAGGCCGGGAATCCACAGACCAGGCGCAGTGATAGCGAGACCGCAGATAGCCATTGGTAGCCCAGTCAGAAACATCGGGTTTCGAAACGCCTTATCCATAGCACCTTCTCCTTTAAGAATTTCTCTCATTAAACCACTAAGCCTGTCGCTGACCTGCAAATAGTCATTGGCACCACTGCGACTCACAGGGGATTGCGTCGTTGTCGCCGTCCATTTTCATTCCTGGGCAATTTTGCAGAAAGTTTTTGGCCTCTGCGCACGAGGTCATCTGTGAACAATATTTGCGCCCATCACATTTGAATGGCGCTGAAACAGGCTTCGGCGCAGTCACGACTGTAGCGATTCCTTTGGGATTCGATAGTTGAGCCGTAGCCCAGGACTGTAGTTCAGGGGAAAACTTCCAAGCCAACAGACCCACAACAAGCATCACCAAAATCAGTTTCATTTTGATCCCACCCATGATGAGAGACCATTTGCGTTCTCACGTTGCCTGCTTTCCAGCGTAACGGCGGGCGAGGAGCGCGTCCTGGGCGAGAACCAGGAAGAGTATCTGCAAGACGAAGCGCCAGCGCGCCCGGAAACCCGAGCCCTGACGAAGAAGAATAGACCCCTCCCCACTTTCTGCTGTCACGCGTGGTATGGAGAGACGAATCTGAAGAGGTGCCCACCCTGACCAAGTGCTGGCCATTCAGCAATCCATCTGAAACACACGAGGCCGGGCAAGCGGTGCTGACTTTACCCAGAGCCACGCCAAGTGTCCCGAACACAACGCTGAACAAAAATAACATCGAGGCAGCTCTACGCTCCCCGGCCTGTCCATGATGAACCCTCTTCCAGTCAGCCCCGATTCTGCACAAACCGGGGCCGAACCTTGAAGAAGCCTGCGACACGTTATCGCCCACCGTACAACTGCCGTCACACATATGCGACAATATGCGCAATGTCTGGCATGAATCCCGCCTTTTTTGCCCAACAGCTTGGACACAACGTCCAGATGCTGCTCTCGACTTATGCGCGCTGGTTGAACTCTAGCGGTGACTGGGAAGAGATGGAGAGAAACTCCAGAATGTCCCAGGAATGGCCCAAGCGCCAAATGCGCAGCTCGCAACCCATTGATAGGTAAAGTAATTGATCTCCACAGCTAACATCACGATGCAGTTCGGCGCCAAGCCGCTATTCGAAAACGTTTCGGTCAAATTCGGCGCCGGTAACCGCTACGGCCTGATCGGTGCCAACGGTTGCGGCAAGTCGACCTTCATGAAAATCCTCGGTGGCGACCTCGAGCCGTCCGGCGGCCAGGTCATGCTCGAGCCGAACGTGCGTCTGGGTAAACTGCGTCAGGACCAGTTCGCCTACGAAGAATTTACCGTGATCGACACCGTGATCATGGGTCACGAAGAGCTGTGGAAGGTCAAGGCCGAGCGCGACCGCATCTACTCGCTGCCGGAAATGACCGAAGAAGACGGCATGGCCGTGGCCGAGCTGGAAACCGAATTCGCCGAAATGGACGGCTACACCGCCGAATCCCGCGCCGGTGAATTGCTGTTGGGTCTGGGTATCGGCATCGAGCAGCATTTTGGCCCGATGAGCGAAGTGTCCCCGGGCTGGAAACTGCGCGTGTTGCTGGCGCAGGCACTGTTCTCCGATCCTGAAGTGCTGTTGCTCGACGAACCGACCAACCACCTGGACATCAACACCATCCGCTGGCTGGAAAACATTCTGACCCAGCGCTCCAGCCTGATGATCATCATCTCCCACGACCGTCACTTCCTGAACAGCGTGTGCACCCACATGGCTGACCTGGACTACGGCGAGCTGCGCCTGTTCCCGGGCAACTACGACGAGTACATGACCGTGGCGACCCAGTCCCGCGAGCAACTTCTGTCGGACAACGCCAAGAAGAAGGCGCAGATTTCCGAGCTGCAATCGTTCGTCAGCCGCTTCTCGGCCAACGCCTCGAAAGCCAAACAAGCGACCTCCCGCGCCAAGGCGATCGACAAGATCCAACTGGCCGAAGTCAAGCCTTCGAGCCGTGTGAGCCCGTTCATCCGTTTCGAACAAACCAAGAAGCTGCACCGTCAGGCGGTCATCGTCGAGCGCATGGCCAAAGGCTTCGACGGCAAGACACTGTTCAAGGACTTCAGCTTCCAGGTTGAAGCCGGCGAGCGCGTGGCGATCATCGGCCCGAACGGTATCGGTAAAACCACCCTGCTGCGCACCCTGGTCAACGAACTGACCCCGGATGCCGGTACCGTGAAGTGGACCGACGCCGCTGAACTGGGCTACTACGCCCAGGACCACGCACACGACTTCGAAGACGACTGCAACCTGTTCGACTGGATGGGCCAGTGGACCCAGGGCGGCGAACAACTGGTTCGCGGCACCCTCGGCCGGATGCTGTTCTCCAACGATGAAATCCTCAAGTCGGTCAAGGTCATCTCCGGTGGTGAGCAAGGTCGCATGCTGTTCGGCAAGCTGATCCTGCAAAAGCCGAACGTGCTGGTGATGGACGAGCCGACCAACCACTTGGACATGGAATCCATCGAGGCGCTGAACCTGGCGCTGGAGAACTACCCGGGCACGCTGATCTTCGTCAGCCACGACCGTGAGTTCGTATCGTCCCTGGCCACTCGCATCATCGAATTGAGCGCCGATGGCGTGATCGACTTCAGCGGCACCTATGATGACTACCTGCGTAGTCAGGGTGTTTTGATGTAAGACGGCTGCAAGTTCAATTGAAAAGCCCTGTCCTGGTGACGGGGCTGATCGTTCCCACGCTCTGCGTGGGAATGCCGCCAGGGACGCTCCGCGTTCCCGCTTTGAAGGGTGACGCAGAGCGTCACGGGATGCATTCCCACGCAGAGCGTGGGAACGATCGCCAGCTGTATCGTTAGCCTGCTTCCTTTTATTCCCCGCCCACGCCATGATGCAGTTCTCCTACCGCCGCCCGCGAAAGAGCTCTCATGTCTGTGCAGCAACTGCCCCCGCAAAGCTCCATGGCGATCACCCTGCAGATCGTCTCCATCGTTTTCTATACCTTTATTGCCTTCCTCTGCATCGGCCTCCCGATTGCGGTGTTGCCGGGGTATGTCCATGAACAGTTGGGATTCAGCGCCATCGTGGCGGGGCTCACTATTGGTTCTCAGTACCTGGCCACCCTGCTCAGCCGGCCCATGGCCGGACGTCTGTCGGACAGCATCGGTACCAAACGGGCGATTGTTTACGGGTTGTCGGGGATTGCGTTGAGCGGCGTGCTGACACTGCTATCGACCCTACTGCAGGGTTTGCCGTTGTTGAGCCTGATCATCCTGATCGCTGGCCGCTTATTGCTGGGCATCGCCCAAGGATTGATCGGGGTCGGCACGATCAGTTGGTGCATGGGCCAGGTCGGTGCCGAGCACACGGCGCGTTCGATTTCCTGGAATGGGATCGCCTCGTATGGCGCCATCGCCATCGGTGCGCCACTGGGGGTGGTGATGGTCGCTGAACTGGGGTTCGCCAGCCTCGGGATCGCGCTGTCGTTACTGGCCCTGCTGGCGCTGCTGTTGATCCGCAACAAACCTTCGGTGCCGGTGATTCGCGGCGAGCGCCTGCCGTTCTGGGCGGTGTTCGGGCGCATTGCCCCCTTCGGCGCGAGCCTGAGCCTGGCGTCCATCGGATACGGCACGCTCACTACCTTTATTACCCTGTATTACGTCAACCTTGGCTGGACCGGCGCGGCTTATTGCCTGACGGTATTCGGGGTCTGTTTCATTCTGGCGCGACTGTTGTTCATCTCCAGCATCAGCCGTTTCGGTGGCTTCACCTCAGCCATCGCCTGCATGACCATTGAAACCGTGGGGCTGGTCTTGCTGTGGCTGGCGCCCTCGACGGTTTATGCCTTGATCGGCGCCGGGCTGACCGGGTTCGGTCTGTCGCTGGTGTATCCGGCGCTGGGGGTGGAAGCGATCAAGCAAGTGCCCAATTCCAGTCGCGGAGCGGGTTTGAGTGCCTATGCGGTGTTTTTCGATCTGGCGCTGGCGATTGCCGGACCGCTGATGGGCGCGGTGGCGTTGAACCTGGGGTATTCGTGGATTTTCTTTAGTGCGGCGATGTTGTCGATAACCGGACTCGGTTTGACCTTATTACTGAAACACCGCGCAATGACCTGACACCTGCAATCCCTTGTGGGAGCGAGCCTGTGGCGAGGGGGCTTGCCCCCGTTGGGCTGCGAAGCAGTCCCCAAATCTCTGATGTACCAAAAATTTTGTGAGTGCTACGCACTCAAACGGGGGCAAGCCCCCTCGCCACAGGCTCGCTCCCACATTATTGATCGGCGGTCTGCATCCCGGCGCGGGTAGGTTTGCCCAGGGCCTGGGCGAAGAACCGTCCGGCTTCGGAAATCATGTTGCGGTGAATGTCCTTGCGGTCGACGCCGTCGGCATCGGTACACAGCGCCGGCATGGCGGCGATCTGTTCTTCGTTGCATGGCGCCAGGAATACGAAGTGCCCTGCCCCGGCCAGCAATTTGAAATCCGGTGCGGTTGGCAGTTTGCGCGCAAGCGCTGCGGCGTTTTTGTCGAACGCCACCAATTTGTCGCCATCACCGCTGTAAAGCAGCACCGGCACATGCACGTCGGCCAAGGTATGGCGGCCGAACTTCAGACTCAGCGGTGCCATCAGTAACAAGGCATGCACGCGCGGGTCCGCCACTGGCTGCAAATCATCGCGGTCGACGATCAGTTCGCCTTGCGTATTGCAGGCATCGTGATCATCTGGGCGCTCCTGGCAATAACGGCGCAGACGATCCAGATCCGGGGTGGCACCAGACAGAATCAGTGCAGTCTCACCGCCCGCCGAATAGCCAATCACCCCGACCTGTTCGGCATTGACGAAAGGCGCGAGCATCCGGTCGCCCAAGGTCGCGGTAATGGCTTCGGATATCTGGATCGGCCGACCATAAAGGTTGCTCAAGGTACCGAGGCGGCTATGGTCTTTGGAGTTGTCGCCGGGATGGATCACCGCCACCACCACAAAGCCCTTGCGCGCCAATGAGGTGGCGAGGTCGTGCAGGGCCAGCGGGGTTCCGGTGTTGCCGTGGGACAGCATCAGCATCGGGAAACGTCCGATGGCGACTTTGGTGTCTTCACCCGCTTCGACCGTGTAGCCCTCGAGCGTGCTGGAATGTTCCTTTTCACTGGACGGGTAAAAGGCGATGGCACGCATCGGCTGCAGGTCCAGCGGATCGAGGAACGTCATTTCATGGAAGCCGACGCTCCAATGAGGGTGCGGCGCAGGCGCGGCGTGCACTGAATTCAGGCTGCCGAGCAGGCAAATCAGTAGCGTTGCACAAAGACGCACCATGGGATGCCCCACCTTGTTACCTGACCGCAGATGTAAAGCCTCGGGTGCATAACCTGGGCCAGAAACTGATCACCGCCAGAAACAAAAAACTCCGTACCTGGCCATCACGATGACCAGAATACAGAGTTTCAAGGGTATTGCCCGAGCTGTTTACGACTTTACGCAAGCCTTACGCAGCGGCGAACAGTTGCTCGCTGATGTGCGCCTGAGCGTCGCTCATGGCTTTAGTGCGCACTTCATCACCGTAGGCCAAGCCATGGGCGCGGACGAACTCGATGTCGGTGATGCCGAGGAAACCGAACAACACCTTCAAGTAGTCTTCGTGAGCAGTGCCGGTTGGTTGACCAACGTGCAAACCGCCGGACGTCGAAACGATGACTACTTTCTTGCCACCGCACAGCCCTTCAGGGCCGGCTTCGGTGTAGCGGAAAGTCTGGCCGGCCACGGCGATGCGGTCGATCCAGGCCTTGAGTTGGGTCGGGATGGTGAAGTTGTACATCGGCGCGGCAATCACCACGGCATCGGCGGCGATGAATTCGGCCAGGGCCTGCGCGCTCAGATCGGCTTCGTGCTGTTGCGCGGCGTTGCGCAGCTCTGCGGCAGTGCCGGCGGCAACCAGGGTGGTGGCGGAAAAATGGCTGATGGCATCGGCGGCCAGGTCGCGGTAAGTCACCACAACGCCAGGCTCGGCAGCTTGCCAGGTTTTGACGACTTCGCCGCTCAGCTGACGGGAAGCCGAGTTGTCACCCAGAATGCTCGAATCGATATGCAGTAATTTCATGTGGGATCTCCAAGGTGAGGATCGCCACCGGGCGATCTGATGGAGACAATCCTACCGACGAAAGCAATGGCTGATTAGTCGGTAACAATGCGATAGTTCGTCCCACTGATAGAACAGTCGAGTATTAAATCGATGCAAGACCTCAACGACCTCTACTATTTCGCCAAAGTGGTCGAAGCCGGTGGCTTTGCTGCAGCCGGGCGTTTGCTGGGGATTCCCAAGTCGCGATTGTCGCGACGCATTGCTGAGCTGGAAGAACGCCTCGGCGCGCGCCTGCTGCAACGCACAACCCGCCAACTCAACCTCACCGCCGTGGGCGAGCGCTACTTGCGCCATTGTCAGGCGATGCTGCTGGAGGCCGAAATGGCCGACGAAGCGGTGGCCAGCATGTCCAGCGAACCCCGGGGGCGCTTGCGAGTGTCCTGCCCCGTAGGGTTGGCCCACCAAATGCTGCCTGGAGTAATCAGTAACTTCCTGGAGAAATTCCCTCAGGTTCAACTGGAAGTCATGCTGCTCAATCGTCGGGTTGACCTGATCAACGAGGGCATCGACGTTGCCTTGAGAGTGCGGGATCTGGGTGATGAAGATCCATTGCTGGTGACCCGTCGCCTGCGTCAGGCCCAGATGCTGATGGTTGCCAGCCCGGCATTTTTGCTCGGCCATGAAATCAATCACCCCGAAGACCTGAAAAATTTGCCCGTGCTCGGCGCTCTGGAGGCCGATCGCATGGTGCACATCCGCATGCTTGATCAACAGGGCAAAAGCTACGACCTGAGCCTCGAGGCGCGATTGGGCTGCGAAGATTTCATCGTGCGTAAAGCCTGCACACTCAGCGGCCAGGGCTTTACCATGCTGCCCATGATGTATTGCGAGCAAGAGCTGGAAAACGGTTCGCTGGTGCAACTATTGCCCGACTGGTCATTGCCGGGCGGCTGGCTGCAAGCCGTCTACCCTCATCGACGCGGGGTGATGCCGGCGGTGCGCGCCTGGATCGACCATTTGATCGAATCATTCAATGTTTGCGGGGACAGACTGTTATGAAAGCGGGACGAATGAGCGAAGAGGATGTCGCGCAATACTGCCTGGCGTTGCCCGGCGCGCGGGAGGATTACAAGTGGGGTGGCGTGCGGGTGTTTTCGATTGCGGGGAACAAGATGTTTGCCTTGCAGAACCTGCGGGGACAGTCCCTGGCTTTCAAGGTCGACAAGGACCTGTTCCTGGGCCATTGCGACCGCCCGGGCATTCACCCGGCACCGTATCTGGCCCGGGCCCAGTGGGTCATCATGGAAACGCCCTACCCGCTGGGCACCGAAGAACTGCAAGGCTTGCTGCAACGTTCCCACCAATTGGTGGTGAGCAAGTTGCCCAAGCGCACACAGGTCGGCTTATTGCTTTGAAGCGCTTTAAAACAACGCAAACAGGTTAGCGCCCAGAAACAGCTGATCGATCCAGAACACCTGATGCATCAGCACGATGAGCCAGAACACCAACTGAAACGAGACTTTGCGGGTCTTGTGCCGAAACGCTTGCTGGGCCAGCAAAGCGCCCGGCCAACCACCCGCCAGCTCCACCGCGTGCAAGATGTTCTCCGGCGTGCGCCAACGGTCGGCGCGGGCCTTGTGCTTGTCGCTCCAGTACAGGAAAAACGCCAGCACGCTGACGATGCCGTAGGCCGCCAGGGGAATCACCGACACCCCGCGCAGCCACATCGACACCGAGCCAAACAACGGCACTGCGCACAGCACAACGAACACCAGCAGTTTCAGCCGCAGGTTCTGCATGGCGCCCCCGGACTTGCGCCCGGGGTTGTTGTTGCGCGCACTGGAATCGCTCATGGCTTGACCGCGGTCCAGTCGACCCAGCCGAATTGCCAGGTGGCCAGGATCACCAGACCGAACGCAATGCGATACCAGGCGAATGCCGCGTAGCTGTGGCTGGCAATAAAGATGAGCAAGCCCCGAACGGCGATCATCGCGAAGACAAAGGCAGTGATGAAGCCAATGGCGAACACCGGAAAATCAGCCGGCACGAACAGGTTGCGGTATTTGTAGCCCGAGTACACCGCGGCACCGACCATGGTTGGCATGGCGAGGAAGAACGAGAATTCGGTGGCCGTTTTGCGCGACAACCCGAACAGCAAGCCGCCAATGATCGTCGAGCCGGAACGCGAAGTCCCGGGGATCATCGCCAGGCACTGGGCGAAGCCGACTTTGAGAGCGTCTTTCCAGGTAATGTCATCGACGCTTTCAGCATGCACCTCATGCTGACGACGTTCGGCCCACAACATCACGACCCCGCCCACGACCAATGCGGTAGCCACGGTAATCGGGTTAAACAGGTACTCGTGAATCAAGTCGGCGAAAATCACCCCCAACACCACCGCCGGCAGGAAAGCGATCAACAGGTTCGCGGTAAAACGCCGAGCGCTGGGCTGCGTCGGCAAGCCAATGACCACGTCGAAGATCTTGCGGCGAAACTGCCAGACCACCGCCAGGATCGCGCCGAGCTGAATGATGATATTAAAAGCCATGGCCCGCTCGCCGCCGAAATTGAGCAAGTCCGCCACAATAATCTGGTGCCCGGTACTGGAAATGGGCAAGAACTCCGTCAGCCCTTCTACCACGCCTAAAATCAATGCCTGAAAGGCCGTCCAAAGATCCATCAATCCCCCAAGAAACAATGCCCCCAGGCATGCTCCGTTAATAATTTATAAGCGTTAACTGCGATCAACCTTAGCTGAATCCCCGCGCGCACAAGATCCACGCAAAACGGTAAAAATTGCGTGAAAAAAGACTTGGGCTCAGGTTTTCCCGCGCGGGGCCGAAATCCTATCAGACAAGCCTCGTTTACGCTGCCGCGTAATAGGACCTGAGTCGGATAGGCCCGATCGGCAAAGTGTGATTGGATGCTGGCGATCGTTTATTACAAGAACAAGAAACCGGAGTAACCGCGTTATGAACAGCTTGCGCAGTGTGTCGATCAGCCGACGCTTGTGGCTCATCTTGATCGTGGCCGTGGTGATGCTATTGACGTTGGGCGTGTTGATGCTCAAGCAGATTCACGACGACCTCTATCAGGCCAAGGCCCAAAAGACCCAGCACGTGGTGCAGACCGCCAGCGGGATCCTCACCTACTATCACGGCCTGGAAACTGCCGGCACCCTCACCCGCGATGCCGCGCAAAAACAGGCACTGACCGCCGTGCGCGGTTTGCGCTACGACCAGAACGATTATTTCTGGATCAACGACCTGACGCCCGTCATGGTCATGCACCCGACCAATCCGAAACTTGAAGGTCAGAATCTCTCGACGATCCGCGACCCCGACGGTTTCGCGCTGTTCAACGAGATGGTCGCCATCGCCAAGGCCAAGGGTGCCGGCATGGTCGATTACCGCTGGCCGAAACCGGGCGCCAGCGCGCCGGTGGAAAAAACCTCCTACGTGAAACTGTTCGAGCCCTGGGGTTGGGTGATCGGTTCCGGCGTGTACATCGATGACATGCAGGCCGAGTTTTATGCCCAAGTCTGGAAGGCCTCTTTTGTGGGTCTGGTCATTGCGCTGATCATGGCCCTGCTGGTGATCATGATTGCCCGCAGCATCGTGCGTCCGCTCCAGGAAACCGTGAACGCCATGGCCAACATTGCCAGCGGTGAAAGCGACCTGACCCGCAGCCTCGATACCCACGGTCAGGACGAAGTCACGCAACTGGCCCGGCACTTCAACGCCTTCACCGCGAAACTGCGCCTGGTGATCAGTCAGTTGCAGGTGTCCGCCGGCGCGCTCGGCCAGTCTTCCAGCGAACTGGGCAACGATGCCGCGCAAGCCCAGCAACGCAGCCAGCAGCAGTCGCAACAGATGGAACTGGTGGCGACCGCGATCAACGAAGTGACCTACGGCGTGCAGGATGTGGCCAAAAACGCCGAACACGCGGCCAGTGAAATGCGCAATGCCGAGTCTGAGGCGCAGCAGGGACAGGTCAATATCGATGGCAGCTTGCAGCAGATCGACAAGCTGTCTGCGACCATCGATCAAGCCGTTGAAGTGATTCGTACGCTGGCCGCCGAAAGTACGCAAATCGGCAGCGTTCTGGAAGTGATCCGCTCCATCGCCGAGCAAACCAACTTGCTGGCCCTCAACGCAGCCATCGAAGCCGCCCGAGCCGGCGAACAAGGTCGCGGGTTTGCGGTGGTCGCCGATGAAGTGCGCCTGTTGGCCCAGCGTACTCAAAAATCGACGGCGGAAATCCAGTCGATGATCGAACGCCTGCAAAGCCATTCGGAAGCGGCGGTCAAGGTGATTGGCGACAGCAGCCGTGCCTCGCAACTGACCATCGAGCAGGCCGGCCTGGCCGGCGCCAGCCTGAATGCCATCGGCCAGGCCTTGCGCAATCTCAATGGGTTGAACGCTTCGATTGCCAGCGCGACCTTGCAACAGGCCCACGTGGTGGAAGACATCAACCAGAACGTGACCCAGGCCGCAGGCTTGTCCCACAGCACGGCACTGGCGGCCGAGCAGTCGAGCGTGGCCAGCGTTCATCTCAAGGAATTGAGCGAGCAGTTGAACGGGTTACTGAAGCAGTTTCGGGTCTGATCAATTCAGTAGGGGCAACTGGCCCGGCCAGCCCGGAACACCAGTCGCCCCCATCGCGAGCAGGCTCGCTCCCACATTGGATCGTTGTCGAACACAAAACCTGTGTCCTCTAAAGATCTCCTGTGGGAGCGAGCCTGCTCGCGATGAACGATGACGCGATTTTTCCGGGTACAATTCGCTCCCCCTCATTTTCACGACACCAAGGAACCTCCATGTCCGGGCTTGAACTGTTTGCTGCCGCCCTCGGCGTGATTGCCGTCTGGTTGACGGTCAAACAGAACCCCTGGTGCTGGCCGATCGGTCTGGTCATGGTGCTGCTGTATAGCTGGATCTTTTTCGAAGTGAAGCTGTATTCGGACATGCTGCTGCAAGTGATCTACGCCGGTTTGCAGATCTACGGCTGGTGGCAGTGGACCCAGGGGACCGCAACTCATGGCAAGCGGCATGTCAGCCTGCTCGATGGCAAATCCATTGCGCTCGGACTGGCCGTCGGCGCCGTCGGCAGTTTGCTGCTGGGCGCCGCGATGGCCCACTGGACCGATGCCGCGCAGCCCTGGCTCGATGCGGCACTGACCGGTTTCAGTTTGGTGGCGCAGTTATGGATGGCGCAAAAACGTTTGCAATGCTGGCCGCTGTGGATCGCACTGGACATCATCTTTGTTGGCCTGTTCATCTATAAAGCGCTGTACCTGACCGCCGGCCTCTATGGGGTGTTCGCACTGCTGGCGGTGCACGGCTGGCGGACATGGCGCGTCGACCCGGCGTTGCGTACATGAAAGTTCTGGTACTGACGGGGCCTGAATCCAGTGGCAAGAGCTGGCTGGCCGCCGAACTGCAACAGCAATTCGGCGGTGCTTTGGTGGGCGAATACGTGCGCTGGTTCATTGAGCAGAAGGCGCGCGACACGTGCCCGGCCGATATCCCAGAAATCGCTCGCGGTCAGCTGCAATGGGAAGACGAAGCTCGCGACCTTGGGCCGTCGTTGCTGATTCTCGATACTCACTTGTTGAGCAATATGCTCTGGAGCGAAACCCTGTTTGGCGATTGCCCGGCCTGGCTCGAGCAAGCACTGCTGGCTCGGCACTATGACTTGCACTTGCTGCTGTCTCCCGAACAAGTCGATTGGACCGATGACGGTCAGCGCTGTCAGCCCGGGCTGGAGGAACGCCGGGCTTTTTTCAACGCGACTCAGGCATGGCTGGTGCAGCATCGACAGCCTGTTCAAGTGCTTCAGGGCAATTGGGCCGAACGCCGGCTTCAGGCATTGCAAGCCGTCACGCTGCTGCTCGAGCGCTGACCTCTCTATTTCGGAGGGACCTGTGGGAGCGAGCCTGCTCGCGATTGGGCCATCACATTCAACATCTATGTTGACGGTCAGACCGCTATCGCGAGCAGGCTCGCTCCCACAGGGATTGCGCTTGACTGGCTGGCTCTCTCCTCCAGTCCATTTGTTGCAGTATTTTTGCAAATGCGTCCGTTTCTGAAACACCCCCTCCCTCTCGAACAGCCTGTTTCAACGCTGGTCATCTTCTTGTCATGCGATGTGTTAGAGCGCTGATACATCCTGCACAAAGCTTGGATCCAGTGCTATTGCGATCTCTTATCAATATTGCCGTCCCGGCGGTTGTCTCAGACCTGAAACACCCTTTCATCGATCCACTAGCGTTGATCGATAACCCTATGAATCAAAACAATAATCAAAAACCGGCACAGCTTTCGCTCACTCCTTCACAACGCTGACCGGGACCAGCCCACAACAAAGAAGGAATTGCCGCCGTGGGGACATTTGATAACAGCATCTTTAGCCTCCTACTGATCGGATGTGTACTGGGCTCAAGTGTCAGCCTGCCCGTACAGGCTGACAACGGCATCATTATTATCAAACGTGATGTCCAACCGCGCATGGCAACGCGTGCACCGGTGATTCCCGACCCTAGCCCCACGACCGCCAATGCCAACCCGTCCAGACAAGTCCTCAGGCAAACGAACGAGTTGAGCGACGGCGACTTCGCCAACGTCGCCAGTGGTGCCGGTATCTCCCGCCTGGTCACTCAAGGCACCAACAACAACCTGGGCGGCAATATCACCAACCAGACCCAGCTTTCCAACCTCCCCGCTGGACGTTCGGGAAACTCGGGCAACGGTATTGCCAACATGGTCAATTCAAATGTCCAGCAAGGTCTGGGCGCTCTGAGAGTTGTAACGGGAGACCGTTGAGATGAATCGTACGCTGCTGATGGTGGCCATGTTTTGCAGTGCATCGACCTTTGCCCAGCCTCCCATCATCAATAACGCTGAAATCGACGGTTCGGGCATGCAGCACCAAGGCAACCTCTCGGTCAACCAGGCGGCGGGCGATCAGCAGCAACAGGCCAACGCCCGGGCCATCGCCATTGGCAACAACGCCAGCGCCACCACACAGATTCGCCAACGACTGCGTACGCAGGTCGACCCCAGGATCGATGCTCGATCCAGCATTCAAGGCGACTCCTTCAGCCACGGCAACGGTGTACTGGGCGTCAACCAGAGCGCGGGCGCCAGCAACCAGCAAGCCAATGCCCTGCGGATAAGTATCAGTACACAACCGCAAAGTATCGACGACAGCGTCCTCATGCAGCAGAACGTGACGCTGATCAACAACTCCGATCCAACTGACTCTGCACCAGGCAATCGCCAGGTCGCTACCAGCGATCAGGCCTTCACCGGTAGCCGTGGGGTGATCCAGTTGAATCAGAGCTCCGGGGTGGGAAACCGAATGGCCAACACCCTGAGCGTACGGGTCACGGATTGATCCAAACAGGTAGAAACAACACTTAACCTAAAATAAGTACGGAGAATCACCATGAAACCTTCGATGGCACTCAAGCCTCTGGTTTTCGCAATTGCTGCGGTCATGGCTGTTGCTGTACAAGCGAACGATTGGCGTGACAATGACCACCACCATGGTCATAAACCCCCTCCTCCAACAAAGATCCCTGTCTATGCGACGGCCAATGCGTGGGATAACCAGAGCAGTACCGGCAACCGCATCCGTAACGAGGGGACGGTCAACGAAGCCGAGATGAACAGCTCTGCCACAGGCGCCAGCGGTAACGTCGGCGTCAACGTGGCGGCAGGTAGTGGCAACCAACAAGACAACGCGTCCGCCATCGCCAATGCTGCCTCAAACTCCAGTCAGGACAACAGCTTCGTGTTCGGCACTGCCGAAGCCACCGCCGACGTCACGCAATACAGCAACAACAACAGGGTCAACAACTTCGGCAGCACAGCCTCTGCCGTGATGAACGGATCGGGGAATGGCGGCAGCGGCAATATGGGTATCAACATTGCTGGCGGCGACCTCAACCAACAGAAAAACACCATGGCCATTGCCAACACCAATGCCCCGCTCGGTAACGCAACAGCCACCGCCTCTGCCGATCAACAGGGTCCTGGCCTGGTCGTAAATAACAACGCCGATCGGACGTACCGCCAGGATACGTTCACATTTACCAGAACGGCCAGCGGTAGCTCCTCTCGCGATAAGTCTTCCGATTTGAGCGTTGATAAAAGCGCTTCTTCGAGCTTCGATGTGAGTGGTTCCAGGAGCGCTGATGCGAGTGGTTCCAGAAGCTCCGATGCGAGCGGCTTCAGAAGCTCGGACAGCAGTTCCAGCCGCAGTGCTTCTTTGAGTGCTGCTTTGGACGCGTCTGCGAATGCCACCAGAACGGTTACCTGGAACAATGGCAATGGCGATCGCACCCGCACCAGGACTGTCGACGCATCGGTTGACGCATCGATCGATGCAGATTTCGACGCATCGCGTGAAAGATCGAGCGACTCCTCGTTCGAAAGATCGTTCGATAAGTCGTGGGAGAGCTCGTCGGCCTCCTCGTTCGAAAAATCGGGCAGTAAAGAGTCCGAATCTTCGTACGACAAATCGAAAAGCTACAGCGAGAGCAGTTCTTTTGATTTGAGCAACACCTATTCCTATCAAGTGCTGACTCCAACTGGCTGGGCCAACCCTGTGACCAACACCGCAACCCTGAACGGTTCGGTGAATGGCGGCAGTGGCAACCTGGGCGTCAACGTGGCTGCGGGTGTGGGCAACCAACAAAGCAACTCGTTGGCCATTTCCAACAACTCGTTCTAATTGCTGTCTCTGGAGGCCCCCTCACGGGGGCCTGTTTCAACACAACCAGAAGGCGTCCTTCCATGCGCATTATCGTCGTGGCATTTTTGCTTTGCGTGGCCAGTGTGATCCTTTGCGTGGGCGGTGTGGTCGCGGCTGCACAAATGCCGCTTTCCGTCCTGCCGGGCGGCGCGGTGGTGTATAAGCCGATCCAGAGCATGCGCGAGCGTAAATTTGCCGACCTGGTGCAACAGAAAACCGACTTCAGTTGCGGCGCAGCTGCGCTGGCAACCATATTGCGCCAGGCCTATTGGCTGGACGTGAATGAAGAACAGATCATCGAAGGCATGCTGGCACACTCCGATCAAGATCTTGTCCGCGTCCAGGGCTTCTCCATGCTCGACATGAAGCGTTACGTGGAAAGTATCGGCATGCGGGCCCGTGGCTACCGGGTAGCGCCGCAAACGTTGAGCGAAATCAGAATTCCGGTTGTGGTACTCCTGGATATCCGTGGCTACAAACATTTTGTGGTCATGCAAAAAGTCCATGAGGGCTGGGTCTATATCGGAGACCCGGTACTCGGTCATAAACGCTACAAAGTCGACGACTTTGTAAAAGGCTGGAACGGCATCATCTTTGCCGTGATCGGTCAGGGCTACGACAAAACCAATGCGTTGCTCGACCCGCCCTTGCCACTGACTGCCAAGAACCGCATCAACACCTTCACCCCGGTGCGAGACGCAGAGTTGATGGATTTCGGATTCATCCAAAGCGACTTCTTCTAATGACAAGGAGCACGACGCTCCGGGAGCATCCAATGAAGACTCCACTCTGGCTAGCCATGGTTTGCCTGGCCGCCAGCCTGCCGACCCAGGCACAGACGTTCAAACCCATTGAACTGAAGGATCAGGAATTGGCGACCCTGCGAGGCCGATATGTCATGCCGGGGCGGATCATCAGTTTCGGCATTGTCATGACCAGCACTTGGCAAAATGCCAACGGTGAAGTGATCGGGGCAACGTCCTCGATGCAAATTCAACAATCGACCATCAAGCCACAGTTCTATGTATCGATGATCAATGAAAAAGGTAATGGCGCAACGAGTTCGCAAGGCACCGGCACCGTCATTGGCGGCAACGGGCTCAACAGCACCGAAGGCGTCACTCAAGTCGTGCGTGCTGCCGGCGACCATAACACTGCCTACAACAACGTTGATATCAACGTCACAAAGGCTAGCCAAGCGCCAGCAACGCAACAGCAGGGCCAGGCATTGGTCGCAGGCTCGACGTTGGTCGGCGCCAATGGCGCGGGTTCGCTGAGCGTTTCCTCGACCGGTACCGGTGTGCAATTCAACATCGTCGCCAACAACAACCAGGGCAGTACCGTACAACGCCTGGCCCAGGGTGGGCTGATGCAGAATACGACGTTGCTCGGCGGTGGCAACCAGGTCAACAACCTCACATCCTTCAATGTCGTGCTGCGTGACAACGCAACAGCCGGGTCGCTGAACGGCAACCTGGACCAGCTAAGAGGTCTTCGCACTCTCGGATTCTGATCTACGCTCAGTGTCACCCGATGTAGTCAGAAGGGACGGCTAACCCATGCACCGATCGTTGACGTTTAGAGCAATCGTTTGTTTGAGTAGCCTGGCCCCGGTCACACTGCTGCACGCAGCAACGGACCCCCAGGTTGAAGCACTAAAACAAGAACTCATGGAGTTGAAACAGCGGTACGAAGCACAACAGAACGCGCTGATGGTACTCGAGCAACGCGTTCGCCAAGTCGAAGAAACACCTGCGACACCCGCTCCCAAACGCCTGACCAAATCCCCCGCCGAAACGCCCAGGAGTGGCCAGACGGTGGCTGCCGGTGCGCCGGGAACCACAGGCAGTTCATACGGCCAGTCGCTCAAGGATGATTCGGAGCCTGCGCAAAGCGTTTCCAACCTGTATGACGAAGCCAGCGGCTTCTTCGGTGGCGGCAAGTTCAGCGTCGAAACCGGCCTGACCTACACGCACTACGATACCCGTGCATTGGTGCTCAACGGCTTCCTGGCACTGGACGCGATTTTCCTCGGTAACATCAACCTCGACCGCATCAAGGCGGATAACTGGACCCTGGACCTGACCGCCCGCTACAACGTGGCCCAACGTTGGCAGTTCGACATCAACGTCCCCGTGGTTTATCGCGAATCAACGTATTCCTCCGGTGGTGCCGGTGGTGCCGGCCCGGTGACGTCGGACGCTACCGTGACCCGCGACCCGACCATCGGCGATGTGAACGTTGGCGTTGCCTACAAGTTTCTGGATGAGTCGGCCAATCTGCCCGACGCAGTCTTTACGTTGCGCGTCAAGGCGCCGACCGGTAAGGACCCTTACGGCATCAAGCTGGTCAATGACCCGAACAACGATAACCTCTCGGTACCCGAGGACTTGCCGACCGGCAATGGTGTCTGGTCGATCACCCCGGGCCTCTCGCTGGTCAAGAGCTTCGACCCGGCCGTGCTGTTCGGCAGCCTGGCCTACACCTACAACATGGAAGACTCTTTCAGCGACATCAGCCCTCAGGTCAACTCCAAGGTGCCCGGGGACGTAAAACTGGGCGATTCCTGGCAGGTCGGCGCCGGCATTGCATTCGCCTTGAACGAGAAGATGAGTATGTCGTTTTCGTTCACCGATCAGTTCGCCAGCAAGAGCAAGATCAAGCCGGACGGTGGCGACTGGCAATCGATTTCCAACAGCGATTACAACTCGGCCAACTTCAACATCGGCATGACCCTGGCCGCAACCGATAACCTGACGATCGTTCCCAACCTGGCCATCGGCCTGACCGACGACTCGCCAGACTTTTCCTTCAGCCTGAAATTCCCGTACTACTTCTAACCGTTTCCCCCCATGGAAAAGGCCCGCTGCGATGGAAGTCGCAGCGGGCCTTTTCGTTTCACCCGCCCTAGCGGATTTGGTGCTTATGCAGCAATCGGTAAAAAGTCGGCCGTGACACCCCCAGAACTCTGGCGGCGACACTCAGGTTATCGCTGTGCCGGTTCAACACATCGCACAACGCCTGACGCTCGGCGCGGGTCTTGTAGTCTTCAAGGGTGCCCATCGGCGAAGCGGTGGCGTGTTGACTGAGCAACCCCAGGTCTCGCGCCTCGATCTGCCGTCCTTCGGCCAGAACCAGCCCGCGCCGTACCCGGTTGGCTAGCTCGCGGACATTGCCCGGCCAGTCGTGCTTGCCCATGGCGATCAGCGCGTCCTCACTGAAGCTGCGTGGGCGACGGCCGGTTTCCTGGCTGTAGAAATGGGAAAAGTGGTTGGCCAGCATCGAGAGATCGCCATGGCGTTCACGCAGCGGCACAGTAATGACTTGCAGGACGTTCAAGCGGTAATACAGATCTTCGCGAAAGAGTTTCTTCTCAATGGCCGCTTCAAGGTCGACGTGCGTTGCCGCCAATACCCGCACATCCACCGGAATAGGCTGGTGGCCCCCTACACGCTCAATGTGTTTTTCCTGCAGGAAGCGCAGCAGATTGGCTTGCAGTTCCAGGGGGAGATCACCGATTTCATCGAGAAACAGCGTTCCGCCGTTAGCCGCCTCGATCCGCCCGACCTTGCGCTGATGAGCGCCGGTAAAGGCGCCCTTCTCGTGGCCAAACAGTTCGGACTGGATCAAGTGTTCGGGGATCGCGCCGCAGTTGATCGCCACGAACGGTTTGCTGTGACGCTGGGATTGTCGATGCAGGGTGCGGGCGACCAACTCCTTGCCGGTCCCGCTTTCGCCGCGAATCAGCACCGGAGATTCGGTGGGTGCCAGTTTGCTCAGCAGTTTGCGCAGTTCGCGAATCGGTTTGCTGTCGCCGAGCAGTTCATGTTCAGGCTCATCGATATGAACCGGGCCCTGGCCGCGTAGGCGTGCCATACCGAACGCTCGGCCCAGGGTGACCTGAACCCGTGAGACATCGAACGGCAGGGTATGGAAGTCAAAAAACCATTCGCAGACGAAGTCCCCGACATTTTGCAATCGCAAGACTTCTTGATTAAGCACCGCAATCCACTCGGTACCGCTACGGGTGATCAATTCCTTGACGGCTTCCGGGCGCTCCAGATGAAATGGCTGCAAACGCAACAGGCCGACATCGCAAGTTCGTTCAGTGGCGTTTTCCAGGGTACAGCTGTCAACATCCCATCCAACGGCGCGTAAACCCGGCAACAAGCGGTGGCAGTCGTCGCAAGGATCCACTACTAAAAGACGTCGTAAGGCAGGCGCTTCGATCATGACTGTTCCTTGACGCCAAATTTAGGAAATATTAGTAAAAACAGTCATTTGGCGGGCTTCGATGTAACACTAGCAAGATTTTGACGCGAGCTTGTATCGATTGCTTATAGGGTTGTTTGCTTATTAGTTATAAGAAGTCAGTTGGTTAGTTGCCTAACGGGTTAAACCTTTCATTCAGCTTTCAGAAGTGGCCTGAATATCGAATCAATCAAAGAAAGTTAAAATTTCTTTCGATTGTGTGTGACCTAAACCCCGGTTGCGGACATCAGTACAAGTAACCAGCCGAACGGTAAGCCCAACCGACGGCACATCACTTGTTTGGGCATATAGAGAGAAGATCCCATGAACGCCCCGCTCCGTATCAACGAAGCACTTTTGATTGCCGACAGCGCATTCCAACCCTTTCAATGCGTGGCCTGGGCTCTACAAGACGGTAGCGAACTAAGCCTGGCCATCATTGATCGCACCAACACGCGCATCAGCCGCAAACAAATTCCAAGCAGCGCCTATTCCGATCCAGAGCAACTCGAACACGTGCTGGAAGAAGCCCGTGCCGAGTTGAGCCAGGAAGGTTACAAGCTGCAATCATGGTCCATGCCGCACTAATTATTTTCGCGGATTACCGCTCGGTAATCCGCGCCCCCACTTCCTCTTAGTTGACGATTTTCTACAGTCAGCTGCGCGACACCACTCACCTGTTTCAACTTCTAGCCGCCGGATTACTTGGCAGGCTTTTCAGTGGTTCGAAAAGACACTGTTCTGGCACAAAACGCCCCCCCTCCGGCCCATGAAAACAGTTGTGCGCCGAGTCATTCAGGGATTGAATGTTTTGCTCAGGCAGTCACCTTCCGGGCACCCGGATCAGGACGACTGGCAAGGAGATGCATGCATGTCACCCCAGACTGCTTTTGCCTTACCTGCAACCGTGAATGGCGCCGAACGGCTCGATGCGAGTTTCGCTGGCACCGGCAAGACTCAAGTGTATTTTTCCGGCAGTCTCTCCAGCATGGCCAATGACATTGCGATTGACCCTGTCGGCCGGTTGCTGGTGGCGGCAAAAGTCGGTACGCCGGGCGGCCATCGCTTCGGCCTGGCCCGCCTGCTTGCAGATGGTTCGGCGGATCTGGCATTCGGCAAACAAGGCAGCATCAGCGGGCAGTTCGCCCACGGCTTCGAGGCCATGGCCGGCAAGGTGCGGGTGTTGGCCGACGGGCACATTCTGGTGGCCGGCCTGCATTACGAAAATGCTCACCGTACGCTGCCTGCCCTGGCGATGTTCGATCAGCAAGGCTGCCCGGTCCAGGGTTTTGGCGACAATGGATACTGCGTGGTGCGCCTGCCGGGTGATCTTTCCCGGGGCGCTCGCGACGCCTGGTTACCGCGCGGCATGCCTGGCACTGAAGCCTGTGATGTCTGCGTGCAGGACGACGGTCGAATCCTGCTGCTGGCCAATCATCACTTCGACCTGGCCGATCACGCCGGCATGCTGATACGACTCAATGCCGACGGTTCGCTGGACGATAGTTTCAACGGCCGTGGCTTCGTCATGGTCCGGCACCTGTTAATGAACACCTGGCTCTGCAGCTTGATGGTGCAGCGCGATGGCCGGATCCTGGTGAGCGGAACAATCAATGTTCCCGAGGAAGGTCTGCTGGCGCGTTATCACCCGGATGGCCGGCTGGACGACCGCTTCGCCGTGGATGGTTTCATGACCTTCAAGGCACGCGAGCACAGCGCTCGGGTCTGCCGGATCGTCCAGCATGAAAACGGTGACTTGCATTGCTTTGGCAGCAGTCGCGACCCGATGCTCTGCCTTTCTCTGAAAGTTCACAGTAATGGCCGGCCGGATATTCATTGCAACGGTGGCCAGCCAAAGCTATTGGGAGTCGACCGCAGCGACTGCCACTGGACCGCCGCCGGGGTTCAGCCGGACGGGCGAGTGCTGACAGTCGGAGGGACGGTCGGCGGGGTCGAAGCTGATCTCGTTTTTGCCCGATATTTACCCAGTGGGCAGCTGGATCGCAGTTTTGCCAAGGGCATCGGCTGGTGTCGCACACACCTGAGTCGCGGTTCGCATACTGCTACTTCATTGGCCATTCAGGCCAACGGTTGCATTGTCATAGGCGGCTATTCACTGGACGGTAACTGCCGCGCGGTCGTCGCGCGTTATCGGTGTTAGGCCAACGTCATTTTCCACACTTGATCTTCTGTTGTTCTTACGGCAACTTGCGCGCTTCTTAAAACAAGGAGTAGCCGATGTCTGGTTCAATGGCCCAGGCCTTCGCGCATAATTTTCTCGGGCACTCACCTCGTTGGTACAAGGCGAGCATTGTCGGCTTCCTGATTCTCAACGCTCTGGTGTTGTGGACAGTCGGTCCGGTGGCGGCCGGCTGGTTATTGGTGCTGGAGTTTATTTTCACCCTGGCCATGGCGCTCAAGTGTTATCCGTTGATGCCTGGCGGGTTGCTACTGGTCGAAGCATTGCTGCTGAAAATGACCACGCCCCAGGCGCTCTATGATGAGCTGGTGCACAACTTCCCGGTGATCTTGCTGCTGATGTTTATGGTGGCAGGCATCTATTTCATGAAAGACCTGCTGCTGTTTCTCTTCTCGCGCTTGTTGTTGGGGGTTCGCTCCAAGGCCCTGCTGGCGTTGATGTTCTGTTTCCTGTCCGCGTTTCTCTCGGCATTTCTCGATGCGTTGACCGTGACTGCGGTGATTATCAGTGCGGCGGTGGGTTTCTATTCGGTGTATCACCGTGTCGCCTCGGGCGGCGATCCGCGTCAGGACAGCGAAATCGGCGATGACCGGCACTTGCCCACGCTCCATCACGCCGACCTCGAACAGTTCCGCGCCTTCCTGCGCAGCCTGCTGATGCACGGTGCCGTCGGCACCGCGTTGGGCGGTGTGTGCACGCTGGTTGGCGAGCCGCAGAACCTGTTGATCGGCCATGAAATGGGTTGGCACTTCGCCGAGTTCTTTCTGAAGATCGCCCCAGTGTCGTTGCCGGTGCTGGCTGCGGGCCTGGTGACCTGCGTGCTGCTGGAGAAACTGCGCTGGTTCGGCTATGGCACGCTGCTGCCGGACAACGTGCGTACGGTGCTGGCCAACTACGCCGCCGAAGACAACGCCGCACGCACTGCACGTCAGCGCGCTGCGTTGATGGTTCAGGGCGCGGCAGCGCTGATTCTGATTGCCGGCCTCGCGTTTCACGTCGCCGAAGTCGGCTTGATCGGTTTGATGGTGATCGTGCTGATCACCGCATTCACGGGCATTACCGATGAGCATCGCCTTGGCAACGCCTTCAAGGATGCCATGCCGTTCACGGCGCTGCTGGTGGTGTTTTTCGCAGTGGTGGCAGTGATTCAAGATCAGCAACTGTTCACACCGCTGATCCAGTGGGTGCTGGCTCTACCGACAAGTCAACAGCCGGGCATGTTGTTTATTGCCAATGGCTTGCTATCGGCCATTAGCGACAATGTGTTCGTGGCGACCATTTACATCACCGAAGTGAAACAGGCGTTCCTCTCCGGCCACATGAGCCGCGAACAGTTTGAAACCCTGGCGATTGCGATCAATACCGGCACCAACCTGCCGAGCGTGGCGACGCCCAATGGTCAGGCGGCGTTCCTGTTCCTGCTGACCTCGGCGATTGCCCCGCTGATTCGCCTGTCGTACGGGCGGATGGTATGGATGGCCCTGCCTTACACCGTGGTGATGGGCGTGTTGGGCTGGTATGCGGTGAGTTACTGGCTGTAACACCGGCCAAATGTGGGAGCGGGCTTGCTCGCGAAGGCGATGTGTCATTCAACAACGATGTTGAATGTGACGGCCTCTTCGCGAGCAAGCCCGCTCCCACATTGGTTTTGTGTCGTTATCGAGGGAGGATGTATTGCTCGATCGCCTGGGCCGCGCCGTCTTCGGTATTGGCTCCGGTCACCACGTCGGCCTGACGCTTCACCGCCTCTTCCGCCTGCCCCATGGCGATCGACAACCCGGCCCGGTGAAACATCGCCGGGTCATTGCCACCGTCCCCCATGGCGGCGGTCTGCTCCAATGGCACCCCGAGAAACTCGGCCAGTGTCGCCAATGCCTCGCCCTTGTTGGCTTTCATCGCAGTCACGTCCAGATAGATCGGTTGTGAACGCGAGACCTGCGCCTGCCCTTCAACCTTGGACAGCAACTGCGCTTCCAGTTCGATCAACAGTTCGGTGTTGCTGCTGGCGGCGACGATTTTGTCGATACGTGCCATGCAAGGCTCAAAACTCTCGACCACCACCGGCGGATAACCCAGGCCGTGCTGCTCTCGCGGGACCATCGGGCCGTACGGATCTTTCAACAGCCAGTCGCCGCCACTGAACACCCAGACTTCAATGTCCGGCTGATCGGCAAACAGCGTCAGCGCCGTCAGCGCCGCCGTTGCTGGCAAATGATGTGCAACCAGCACGCTGCCGTCCGGGTTTACGAGGGTGCCGCCATTGAAGGCCGCCGTCGGCAGATCGACACCCAGGGCTTCGATCTGTTGCAGCATGGCTTTTGGCGGACGTCCGGTGGCCAGGCTGAACAGTACGCCAGCCTCGCGCAAGGCGCGGACCGCTTCGATCGTGCGCTGACTGAGGCTGTGATCAGGGAGCAGTAACGTGCCGTCCATGTCGCTGAGCAGAAAACGGATGGGCTGTTGCGTTATCTCACTCATCCGACGCTGTGCCAGACGCGACCATCGCGGGTGAGCAGTTCATCAGCAATCTTGGGTCCGTCTTCGCCGGCCGCGTAGTTCTCCACCGTTGCGTCCTGCTGCCAGGCATCGAGGAATGGCTGCACGGCGCGCCAGCCGTTCTCGATGTTGTCGGCGCGCTGGAACAGCGTCTGATCGCCGGTCAGGCAGTCGTAGATCAGGGTTTCATAGCCGGTCGATGGCTGCATCTCGAAGAAATCCTTGTAGGCAAAACCCAGCTCGATATTGGCCATGTTCAACGCCGGCCCCGGCCGCTTGGCCAGCAGGTCGAACCACATGCCTTCGTTGGGTTGAATCTGGATCCGCAGGTAAGTCGGCTGCAACTCATCGACCTCGGTGTCGCGGAACTGCGCATACGGCGCCGGTTTGAAGCAAATGACAATCTCGGTGTCGCGCGCGCTCATGCGCTTGCCGGTGCGCAGGTAGAACGGCACGCCGACCCAGCGCCAGTTGTCGATCATGACTTTGAGCGCGACATAGGTTTCGGTCGTGCTGTCGGGCGCCACGTTGGCTTCCTGGCGATAACCGGGCAGCGGCTCGCCACCAATCTCGCCGGCGGTGTATTGGCCGCGCACCGAGTTGGCTCGCGCTTCCTCGGTCGACCAGGGGCGGATCGCGCCGACAACTTTGGCTTTTTCGCCGCGTACCGCATCGGCGCCAAACGCGGCCGGCGGTTCCATGGCCACCATCGCCAATAATTGGAACAGGTGATTGGGCACCATGTCCCGCAGGGCGCCGGTGACCTCATAAAAACTGCCACGGGTTTCCACGCCGACGGTTTCGGCGGCGGTGATTTGCACGTGGTCGATGTAATGGTTGTTCCAGAAGGCTTCGAACAGGCTATTGGAAAACCGGCTGACCAGTATGTTCTGCACGGTTTCCTTGCCCAGATAGTGATCGATCCGGTAGATCTGCTTTTCCGTCATCACTTTGAGCAAGCACGCGTTCAAGGCTTCTGCGGTATGCAGATCGGAGCCAAAAGGCTTTTCGATCACCACCCTTCTGAAGGCATCGGGGGTTTCTTGCAGCAATCCGGCAGCACCGAGACGCCGCACCACTTCGCTGAAAAAGCGTGGCGCGGTGGCCAGATAGAAAATCGCATTGCCCGTGCCGCTGTCGGCGATTTTCGCCGCCAGCGCTTCGTAGGTGCGTTCGTCAAGGAAGTCGCCCTGGACATAACTGATGTGCTTGGCCAGTTTGGCCCACAACGCCGGATCAAGGGCTTGATCGCCCTTGCCGACCTTGGCCGCCACTTCCTCCCGAATGAAATCTTCGAGTTTTTTGGCGAAGGCTTCGTCACTGATAGCGTTGTGATCAACGCCGATGATCCGCAGTCCATTCCCCAGCAAACCGTCGCGACTCAGGTTGTACAGCGCCGGCATCAGCAGGCGCTTGACCAGATCACCATGGGCACCGAACAGAAACAGCGTGGTAGGCGGTGCGGGTTCTGCCTTGGATTTCCTGCGGATCACATGGGTCATTTTTTCGGGGTCTCCACATGGCCGCCGAAGCCGAAGCGCTGGGCCGAGAGAATCTTGTCGCCAAAGGTGCCTTGCCCGCGCGAACGGTAGCGCGAGAACAGCGAGTTCGACAGCACCGGTACCGGTACCGATTGCTCCATGGCCGCTTCGATGGTCCAGCGACCCTCGCCGCTGTCAGCCACCGAGCCTGAGTAGCCGTCGAGCTTCGGATCGCTGGCCAGTGCGTCGGCGGTCAGGTCAAGCAGCCAGGACGACACCACGCTGCCACGACGCCAGACTTCGGCGATGTCGGCAACGTTCAGGTCGAAACGCTGGTCTTCCGGCAGGTTGGTGCTGGCTTTGGTCTTGAGGATGTCAAAGCCTTCGGCAAAGGCCTGCATCATTCCGTATTCGATGCCGTTGTGAATCATTTTCACGAAATGGCCAGAACCGGCCGGGCCTGCATGGATGTAACCGCGCTCGGCGCGATCGTCATCGGACTGGCGATCCTTGGTGCGCGGGATATCGCCCATGCCCGGGGCCAGCGTTTCGAACAGCGGGTCAAGACGCTTAACGGTGTCGGCATCACCGCCAATCATCATGCAGTAGCCACGCTCCAGGCCCCAGACGCCGCCGGAGGTGCCGACGTCGATGTAGTGCAGGCCTTTTTCCGACAGGGTTTTGGCCCGGCGGATGTCATCCTTATAGAAGGTGTTGCCGCCATCGATGATGGTATCGCCCGCTTCAAGCAAGGTACTCAGGGTGTCGATGGTGTCTTCGGTCGGTGCGCCCGCGGGCAGCATGACCCACACCGCGCGTGGTTTGGCCAGGCCAGCGACCAGGGCTGGCAAGTCGGCAACACCGGTGGCGCCTTCTTCAGCCAGGGTATCGACAAAGGCGCTATTGCGGTCGTAAACAACGGTGGTATGTCCGTTGAGCATCAGGCGCCGCGCAATATTACCGCCCATGCGGCCCAGTCCAATAATCCCGAGTTGCATGTACTGATGCTCCCTACTACAAATAAAGTGTGTCAAAGGTTATAGCCCAACGCGACTAATGAGGGTTAGTCCAGAGCGCTGGCACATAGTTTCCGGGCATTGTGCCCGATCCAGACTGATAACGCCGGGAATCGTACCGAAGACACAACGACCATGAAAAATAAAAAAGTTCCCTTCAGGGGCAAAAGAAATCAAAATCGGCGCCGATAGTAAGTGAGCACCCGAAATCGGGAGCGAACTTACAGTTGAGACAGCCATTTGCGAGGTGAGCAATGGGCACCGTACACACAGCACTGCCAGCACAAACCCTTTACGTCACGATCCGTCGCGATGAACTGCGCCAGTTGAAAGATGAGCGCGACCAGTTGAAGCGGGAAGTCGCCCAATTGCGCCTGCTGACCCAAGGCAATCAAGCTCAGCCCTTGCCCGTCACCCAACGCGCCCCCCACGCCTGACCCCTCGTTTGACTCGGAAGCAGCCTCTGCTGTTTCCGGCTCGCTGCAACCCTGCCAGCTCTGGCAACTCACAAAGTTTTCACACCTTCTTGTTGATACTCCGGCTCATTGTGGCCGCTCGGTATCCACGCGGCGCCCGTTCGTCTGCGACAAGGAGAGTGCCGACGGCCGAAGTAATTATCAGGCTGGAGTGCTGAATGGCTTTGTTTAAACGCAGCAAAACGTCTGCGAAAGGTTTTGATTGGGCAGGATTTCTCTGGTTATTTCTGTTCTTCTGGTATTTTTCCGGCATCACCCAACTGCTGATTCAACTGACAGGTACTTCCGGTTTTTCCGGGTTCCGTCAGGCCTTTGTGATGAGCGCCATCTGGCTCGCGCCGATGCTGCTGTTCCCCAGACAAACACGGGTGATGGCCGCACTGATCGGCGTGGTGCTGTGGGCCTGTTCGATGGCCAGCCTCGGTTATTTCTTCATCTATCAGCAGGAATTTTCCCAGAGCGTCATCTTCATCATGTTCGAATCGAACGTGTCTGAAGCCGGCGAGTACATGACCCAGTATTTTGCCTGGTGGATGGTGGCGGCATTCCTCGCCCACACCGCGTTCGCGTATTTCCTCTGGACCCGCTTGCGTCCGGTGTACCTGCCACGCGGCCAGGCATTGGTCGCGGCGACGGCGATTCTACTGGCCGTGGTCGGTTACCCGCTAATCAAGCACACCGCACGCAGCGGCAGCCTGGCGGGCGGCTTCGAGAAGTTCGAAACCCGCATCGAGCCCGCCGTGCCTTGGCAGATGGCCGTGGCCTATCACCGTTACCTCGATACCCTGGCCGGCATGCAAGATATGCTCGACAGCGCCAGCAAGATTGCGCCACTCAAGAACCTCTCCGATTCGATGGCCAATCAGCCGGCGACCCTGGTGCTGGTGATCGGCGAGTCCACCAACCGTCAGCGCATGAGCCTGTACGGCTACCCTCGGCAAACCACGCCGGAGCTGGACAAGCTCAAGGATCAACTGGCGGTCTTCGATAACGTCATCACCCCGCGCCCTTACACCATCGAGGCGTTGCAGCAGGTACTGACGTTCGCCGACGAAGAGAACCCCGACCTTTACCTGTCCACACCGTCCCTGGTGAGCATGATGAAACAGGCGGGTTACAAGACTTTCTGGATCACCAACCAGCAGACCATGACCAAGCGCAACACCATGCTCACAACGTTCTCCGAGCAGGCCGACGAGCAGGTGTACCTGAACAACAACCGCAACCAGAACGCCGCCCAGTACGATGGCGACGTGATCGAGCCGTTCAACAAGGCCCTGGCCGATGCGGCACCACGCAAGCTGATCGTCGTGCATTTGCTCGGCACGCACATGAGCTACCAGTACCGTTACCCGCCGACATTCAACAAGTTCACTGACCGCAAAGGCGTTCCGGACGGCGTGCGTGACGATCAGGTGCCGACGTACAACAGCTATGACAACGCGGTGCTGTACAACGACTTCGTGGTGTCGAGCCTGATCAAGGACTACGCCAAGTCTGATCCGAACGGCTTCCTGCTGTACCTCTCAGACCATGGCGAAGACGTCTTCGACTCCGTTGGCCATAAAACCCTGGGCCGCAACGAGAGCAAGCCGACGGCGCCGATGTACACCATTCCGTTCATGGCCTGGGCTTCGCCGAAATGGCGCGAAACCCATGACTGGAGTTTTGCTGGCGATCTGAGCCGGCCGTACAGCAGTTCTCAGCTGATTCACACCTGGGCGGATCTGGCAGGCCTGAGTTTCGATGAACTGGACCGCAGCAAAAGCCTGGTCAGCGACAGCTTCAAGCCTCGGCCATTGATGATCGGCGACCCTTATGCACGTAAGCAGAGGCCGTTGATCGACTTCAGCCTGATGAAACCCAAGGGCGCACCTATCACGCCGGCAGTCGTTCAGCAGTAATTTTGGCGCGGATCCTGTGGGAGGGGGCTTGTGTGGCGAGGGGGCTTGCCCCCGTTGGGGTGCGAAGCGCCCCCGGCATTTCAAAGTTAAACCGCATGTACAGGGTTTACGACTGCTTCGCAGCCGAACGGGGGCAAGCCCCCTCGCCACATAAGCCTCCTCGCCACAGAAGCCCCGTTGCCACGCAGTGGACTGCGAATTAAAGCGCCTTGATCCAGAACAGCATCCGCCCGTGCGCCGGGTCGAACATGCCTGGTGAAAAACCGAATTTGCCGTAGGCCCCCTGAGCCACTGCATTACCTTCCAGCACTTCCAGTGTGATTTTGCAGCAGCCGCGCTGGCGTGCGATGTCCTCGACTTTGTGCAGCATCTTCTGACTCAGCCCCAACCCGCGAAACTTCGACACCACTGCCACGTCATGCACGTTGACCAGCGGCCGACAGGCGAAGGTCGAAAAACCTTCAAAGCAGTTGACCAGCCCTGCCGGCTCGCCGCCGACAAACGCCAGTACGCTGAAGGCATGGGGACGTTTGGCCAGTTCCCCCGGCAGTTGTCGCAATCTATCGGCGGGTAACGGGTGACCGCCGCCCATTGGGTCTTCGGCGTAATGGTTCAACACCAGGCCAATCGCCTCGGCATGCACCGGGTTGGTGTAGCTGGCCTGAAGCACAAGAATTTCTGCGGATTCCATTTCCATCCTCAATCACACAAGTTGCCCCAGCTCGCTTCTTGCGCGCTGAAAGGTCTGACGACCTTATCGCGAGTGCCGGGGTGCCGACAACCGGATCCTGTTGTGATCGTTCTCTCTCAAACGCCCCAGATCATTACCTCGGTCCATCCCAACTCGGCAAAATCCTCAGCCCTCAGTTTTGCCTCACCGGCACAGAAAAACTCGTCCAGTTGCGGCGGCGTGACCGAGGTGCCACTGAGCATCGCGTGAACCTGCCCGCGATGATGAATCTGATGCTCGAACAAATGGGACAGCATGCGCAAACGGCTGTCATGTTGTGGGGTGTCGCGCGCGATGGTCACGAGCCGTCCGAGGTCTGCGTCGCGCAGTTGCTCGCAGTAGGCAATCAGTCGACGGTCCACCAGGGCTTGCTCGCGCTTGAGATCGGCGCCGTGGGCGAACGGCTCGTCTTCGTTGAAAAACACGTAGCAATCGGGATGTGGTTCGTCACCGCGCAACTCCCGCTCCAGTGCGTCCACATAGAACCAGTCACAGGTCAGAATGTGATTGAGGGTCGCGCTGAGGCTGGGAAAAAAACTGACTCGCGGCGCTGCCAGTTCGGCCGGGCTTAGCTGAAGCCAGGCCTTGGCCAGTCGGTGATTGGCCCAGGCGTTCTGATAGGCCATGGTCAGCAAATGGTGGGACAAGGGCTGATTCATGTTCGCTCCTCCCGGATATCAAGCCTCGGCGAAACGTTTGAGCTGCATCTCCTGCAAGCGGCTGAGGGTGCGGCGAAACGGAAACTCCAGATAGCCCTCGGTGTATAGCGCTTCCATCGGCACCTGCGCCTCGAGGTACAGCGGCACCTTGCGGTCGTAGCATTCGTCCACCAGGGCGATGAACCGGCGCACGCCGTCGTCGTGCACCGACAACTGCGGCAACTCGCGATCCCCCGCCGCCACCCGTTCGACGCCGTCTTCAGTGCCGCGGGCGATGCGCCCTTCGCGTTTTTGCGCGCTGAGGTTGGGCACGTCGCTCAACAGAATAGCCCTGAAAGTGTCGCACAGGGCCATGAAGTCCATCGCGGCAAATGGCTGCTCGCAGAGCTCGGCGTAACGGCACCAGAGCACGGTTTGACTGGCCTGCATGACATTGACCGAACGGTAGCCGATCTTGACCGGATCGCTGGACAGCGACTGGCCGACGGTCAAGGCTTTGAACACCTCGTTCAAGGCGCCGGGCTGACCCGGTACGTTCACCCAGTAACGTTGCAGACTGGCGCCAGGATGCAAGCGATGATCTTCCCCGCCATCCACCGCTATCACCTGCATGTGTTGTTTGATTGCAGCAATAGCCGGCACGAACCGATCACGATTGAAGCCATCTGCATACAGCTGATCCGGCGGTTGATTGGAGGTGCAGACCACCACCACGCCCTGCTCGAACATCACCTGAAACAAACGTCCGAGAATGATCGCGTCACCGATGTCGTTGACGAACAGTTCATCGAAACACAGCACGCGCACTTCCTGGCTCAGCTCGCGGGCCAGCGCTTTCAATGGGTCGGCGGTGCCGGTCAATTGAAAGGAGCGCTGATGCACCCAGCCCATGAAATGATGAAAGTGCTGACGTCGGGCCGGGACGCGCAGGTTTTGGTAGAACTGATCCATCAACCAGGTCTTGCCCCGCCCCACCGGCCCCCAGAGGTACACGCCGGTGACGGGCGTGCGGTCTTCATGCAAGGCTTCATGGCATTTTTGCAGCGCCCACACAGCGTGTTCCTGGGCTTCGTCCTGGACGAAGCCCTTCTGTTCGATGGCGTGTTGCCAGGCGCTTAAGGGAGAGTCGACATTCATGCGCGGCAGTATAGGTAAAACGCAATCCATGTGGGAGCGGGCTTTTTGTGGCGAGGGGGCTTGCCCCCGTTGGGGTGCGAAGCGCCCCCAGCATTTCAAAGTTAACCGTATGTAAAGGATTTACGACTGCTTCGCAGCCGAACGGGGGCAAGCCCCCTCGCCACAAAGGCTCGCTCCCACAGGTTAAGCAGCGCGACATAGCCCGGGTTACAGCGAGATGTCCAGCCGGGCAATCTTGCCCTGCTCATTGAGGCGGAACATGTAGCGCAGTTCCAGCGGACTGCCAGGGAATGTGCCGGAGATCAGGTTGTGCACCAGCACTTTGCCGGTGCGCAGTTGAACGTCGAGCACCTCGACCCGGGGCTGATAACGTTGTGCGGTGTCTTGCATCCATTGGGCGATGGCTTGTGTGCCGACCTGATGCTGCCCCTCATCGAACACATTGGCATCCTCAGCGAAAAAACTGGCAACCCTCGACGTGTCGCGAGCATTGGCAGCAGCAATGTAGGCGGCAATGGCGGGGGCCAGTGAAGAGGCTGGATTGGACATGTTTACGGCTCCTTGTGAGTTGATTCTGGAGCCATGCTAAAACAAGCCTGTGTCAATTCTTGTCAGGAGTGAAACGCCCTGCTTCGTCCAGTTGCATCTGCTTGCGCCAGGTGCGCAACAGGTCGCTGCGCCGCCCCGGATAGCGCTCACCCTGCTCGCTGGCGGCTGAGATCCGGTCGGTGCGAAAGGTGCGATAGGCACTGCGCAACTCACACCAGGCGACGATGATCCGCACCTCGTTGAGAAAACCCAGGGCCAGTGGCCAGATCAGCCGCTGACTCGGCACCTGATTGGCGTCCGCGTAGTCGATGTGCAGCTTGGCCTGATCGCGGATGGCTTGGCGAAACACGTTCAAAGGCACGGTATTTTGCGGATAGCCATAACCCGGCGGCCCCGGCAGCACCGTCGGGTTGCGCAAGGCCTCCTGGGCGGCGGGGTCGAGTACCGCAGCGATTTTTGCCAGGGCATCGGCCGCGGCTTTGCCCAACACCTCATCGCCACGCTGATCCACGTAGCGCAAGCCGAGCACGATGGCTTCGGTCTCATCGGCATTGAGCATCAAGGGCGGCAGAAACAGGCCGCTGCGCAACACATAGCCGATCCCCGCCTCGCCAAAAATCGGCGCACCGAGCGCGGTCAGTTCCGCGATATCGCGGTACAGCGTGCGTTCGGAAATCTCCAGTTCGCTGGCCAATGTCGCGGCAGTCACCGGACGACTTTTGCCCCGCAGCACTTGTAACAAAGTCAGTAAACGGCTGGTTCGCGACACGGTCGGCAGGCTCTTTCCTGAAAAGTCGTCGGAGCTTAGCAGAGGCTGCTGCCAGAAACTGGCAGGAGCGATAAGACTATCGCTCGATGGCTTGGCACAGATCAAATGTGGGAGCGGGCTTGCTCGCGAAGACGGCTTAACATTCAACACTTCTGGTGGCTGACACTCCGCTTTCGCGAGCAAGCCCGCTCCCACATTGGCTTGTGTGTTACCGATCGACCTTGTGTTTGGCCGCATACAAACACAGCATCTCCATGGCTAATGTCGCCGCTGCCAGTGAGGTAATGTCCGCGCTGTCGTAGGCCGGCGCCACTTCCACCACGTCCATCCCCACCAGGTTGATCCCGCGCAAACCGCCGAGAATCTCCAGCGCCTGCACCGTGCTCAAGCCGCCACACACCGGCGTTCCGGTGCCCGGCGCGAAGGCCGGGTCGAGGCAGTCGATGTCGAAGGTCAGGTACACCGGGTGATCACCGACCCGGGCACGAATCGCCTCGACGATTGCCTCGCACCCTTGCCGATGCACCTGCCGCGCATCGAGCACCTGAAAGCCCTGATGATCGTCATTGGTGGTACGCAACCCGATCTGCACCGAGCGCGACGGATCCACCAACCCTTCTTTGGCCGCATGCCAGAACATCGTGCCGTGATCGACGCGCTTGCCCTCCTCATCCGGCCAGGTGTCGCTGTGGGCGTCGAAGTGAATCAATGACAACGGGCCATGCTGACGGGCATGGGCCTTGAGCAGCGGATAACTGATGAAGTGATCGCCGCCAAACGTCAGCATCGCGCAACCGCCGCTCAGGATGTGCTCGGCGTGGGCTTCGATGCTTTCCGGCACCGACTGCGGCGTGCCGTAATCGAAGGCGCAATCACCGTAGTCAATCACCGCCAAGTGATCGAACGGGTCAAACGTCCACGGCCAATGGCGCTCCCAGGCGATCCCGGTGGACGCCGCCCGAATGCCGCGCGGTCCGAAACGCGCGCCGGGGCGGTTGCTGGTGGCGGTGTCGAACGGCACGCCGCTGACCACCACGTCGACGCCACGCAAGTCGCGGCTGTAGCGGCGGCGCATGAAACTGGTGATACCGGCGTAGGTGCTTTCGGCGGCAGTCCCGTAAAGACTGTCACGGGTCATGGCCTGATCGTTATGTGCAGGGACGTCCATGGTGTATTCCTTGTTATTGGCTTATTGGCGGCTACGGAAAGTGGTCCACAAGCGGGTGCGCTGACGCATGTCCTTCAGGCTCATGCTGCGGTCGGCGTACAGCCGCTCACGTACTTCGCTCTGCGGGTAGATGTCGGGATCGCTGCGCACCGCCTCATCCACCAATGGCGTCGCCGCCCGATTGGCCGTGGCGAAGAACAGCGTATTGGTCAGCGCGGCGACAGATTCGGGGCGCAACATGAACTCGATGAAGGCCCGGGCGGCTTCGGGGTGCGGCGCGTCCTTGGGGATCGCCAGGTTGTCCTGCCACACCAGCGTGCCTTCGCGCGGAATGCGGTAAGCCACTTCGAACGGCTTGTTGGCCTTGCGCGCCTGGTCGGCAGCCATGCTCGCGTCACCGTTGTAGGTCAATGCCAGGCAGACGCTACCATTGGCCAGATCGTTGATCTGCCGCCCGGTGGCGACGTACAGCACCGACGGCTGTAACTGACGCAACAGGGCGTCGGCGGCTGTCAGATCAGCCTTGTCGGTGCTGTAGGGATCTTTACCCAGATAGTGCAGCGCCAGACCGATCACCTCTTGGGGCGAATCGAGAATCGCAATGCCGCAGTCTTTGAGCTTGCTGGCGTATTCGGGCTTGAACAACAGGTCCAGGCTGTTGAGCGGTGCGCTGGGCAAGCGCTGCTGCACTGCTTCGACATTCATCCCCAACCCGAGCGTGCCCCAGGTGTAAGGCACGCCATACCGATTACCAGGGTCGACCGCCGCCAGTTTTTCCAGCATGTCCGGGTCGAGGTTGGCGTAACCCTTGAGGCCATCGTGAGGGATTTCCTTCAGCGCACCCGCCGCCAGCCCACGGGCTAGCACACTGGACGACGGCACCACCACGTCATAACCGCTGCCGCCGGTGAGCAGTTTGGTTTCCAGCACTTCCGGCGCATCGAACGTGTCGTAGCGCACGTGGATGCCGGTTTCCTTTTCGAACCGTTGCAAGGTTTCGGGCGCCACGTAATCGGCCCAACTGTAGAGATTGAGGGCTTTTTCCTCTGCCTGGGCCGGCACGGCCATGGCGAGGAACAGTGCGGGTAAACACAGCTTGAAGAGCGGAGCCATGACGAACACCTGACCGGAGGAAGTGGTTGCAGGATGCGTCGTCGGTTACATTGAAAAAATACCAAGTTAATTATCCTGACTTTATTGCGGAGTAATGTTTGATGCTCGGTCAACTTCATGACCTCGACCTGCACCTGCTGCGCCTGTTTGTCAGCGTGGTGGAATGCGGTGGTTTCAGCGCGGCTCAGGGTGAGCTGGGGCTGAGCCAGTCAAGCATCAGTCAGCAGATGGCCAGGCTCGAAACCCGGCTTGGTTATCGGCTGTGCAGTCGCGGCAAGGGCGGGTTCAAAATCACCCCCAAGGGCGAACAGTTGCTTCTTTCCATCCGCACACTGTTCGAGTCGATCGAAGCGTTCCGTCATCAATCCAACGGCGTGGCAGGACGCTTGATCGGCGAAGTGCGCCTGGGTTTGTCCGAAGCACTTGATCAATCGGTGCTGCAACGGGTTGCCGAGGCGATCCGGCGTTTTCGCGAACGGGACGAGTCGGTGCGTATCGAGTTGATCAGCGCCATGCCCGGCGAAATGGAGCGGCTGTTGCTGCAACAACGGCTGGACCTGGCGATCGGCTATTTCTCACAGGTGCAGAGCGCTTTTGACTACCGCGAACTGTTCACGGAAACCCAGCACCTGTATTGCGCCCCGGGGCATCCGTTGTTCACCGATGAGGCGCCTGACGATCAGGCGCTTCAGGCCTGCGACCGGGTCGATCACCCCTACCGCTTCCTGCGCAGCGACGAGCCGTTTCAGGGGAAGATGTGTTCGGCGCGTTCCGAGCAGGTCGAAGGCACCCTCGCCTTCATTCTTTCCGGAAAGCACGTTGGCTACCTGCCCGATCACTTCGCCCGCAGTTGGGAAGACAAAGGGTTGCTGCACGCCGTGCGCCAGGGCGACATGAGTTTTGAGGTGGCGTTCCATCTGGCCCGCCATCGCGCGCAGGTGCCGGGGGATGCGCAAAAAGCCTTTGAAGAGGATTTGCTTGGGGCGTTTGCGGCGCCCGTTTAATCCCCGGCGCACTCTGTGGCGAGGGAGCTTGCTCCCGCTGGGCTGCGAAGCGGCCCCAAAATCGGCTATCGCGGTATTCCAGTTAAACCGCGTGTGCCGGGTTTGCGACTGCTGCGCAGCCGAGCGGGAGCAAGCTCCCTCGCCACAGGTTTTGTGTATGCCCTCTCTGTACCGTTTAGCGTTGCTCCTCCGTACCGTTTAGCGTTGCCCTCACTGCCCGCGGCTGGCATCCTGCGCCTCCATTTTCTGACCCGGCCCGCCTTTCGGCACGCAAATCACCATGACCGCCTCTGAAATAACCGCCTCCCCACGCAACAACGACCTCATTTACGGCCTCGACGATCGCCCCCACCTGACCGCCACGGTCTTCGCCGCCCTGCAACACGTACTGGCGAGTTTCGTCGGCATTATCACGCCGACGCTGATCATGGGCAGTGCCCTTGGCTTGCAAAGTGAAGTGCCTTATCTGATCAGCATGGCGCTGTTCGTTTCGGGGCTGGGCACGTTTGTGCAGGCGCGGCGGTTCGGCCCGGTCGGCTCCGGTTTGCTGTGCTTGCAAGGCACCAGTTTCTCGTTTATCAGCGTGATTCTCAGCGCCGGGTTCATGGTCAAGGCGCGCGGCGGTGGCACCGATGAAATCCTCTCGACGATTTTCGGCGTGTGCTTTTTCGCCGCGTTCATCGAAGTGGTACTGAGCCAGTTCATCGGCAAGCTGCGGATGCTGATCACCCCGGTGGTGACCGGCACCATCATTACCCTCATGGGCCTGTCGCTGATCAAGGTCGCCATGACCGACATTGCCGGCGGTTTCGGTGCGACGGATCTCGGCGCGGCCAGCCATCTGGCGCTGGCGGCACTGGTGCTGGGGACCATCGTGGTGTTGAACCGGGTGGATGTGCCGTTCCTGCGCCTGGGCGCGATCGTCATCGGCCTGGCCCTCGGTTATGCCGTCGCGTGGTTCATGGGCCATGTCGATTTCACCAGCCTGCCCGCCGTGCCGCTGATGAGTGTGCCCGTACCGTTCAAATATGGTTTCTCATTCGACTGGGTGGCGTTTGTGCCGGTGGCGGTGATTTTCCTGGTATCGCCCCTGGAGGCTGCCGGTGACCTGACCGCCAATTCAATGATTTCCCGGCAACCGGTCAAAGGCCCCATTTATATCCGCCGGATCAAATCCGGGTTGCTGGCCGACGGTCTCAATTCGGCGATGGCTGCGGTGTTCAACAGCATGCCGATGGTGACCTTCGCCCAGAACAACGGGGTGATTCAGCTCACCGGCGTGGCCAGCCGTTATGTGGCGTTTTTCATCGCTGGCCTGTTGGTAGTGCTGGGGTTGTTCCCGATGATCGGCGCGGTGCTGCAATTGATGCCGAAACCGGTGCTCGGCGGCGCCGAACTGGTGATGTTCGGCACCGTGGCAGTGGCCGGGATCAAGATTCTCGCCGAGGCCGGCCTGCATCGGCGCAACATGCTGATCGTGGCGATTTCCCTCGGCATGGGCCTGGGCGTCGCGGCAGTGCCTGAAGTATTGCGCGAGTTGCCGAAGGCGCTGCACAACATCTTCGAATCACCGATCACCGTCGGTGCGTTGTGCGCTATCGTGCTGAATATCTTCCTGCCCGAAGAATTCATCGAGCTGGAAGAAGACGAGTTCGACCCGGAGGCCTCGGTGCTTCAGGTGATGCAGAACCCGGATGTTGCGGCCAAGGGTGAACCCGTCTCACCTGCGGCTGTCGCACAGTTAGACCGTGCGTAATGCTCAAGAGCCGAGCCACGAGCGGCTCGGCCTTTTTCTTTACGAGAACCTGTCCATGCGCAGATTGTTTGCCCTGTCCCTGTCCCTCCTGTTGCTCTCCCTGAGCGCTTGCGCCCTGTTCCCCCAACACGACCCGCTGAACATCAACGTGGTCGGTATCGAGCCACTGCCAAGCCAGGAACTGGAAGTGCGTTTCGCGGTAAAACTGCGCGTGCAAAACCCCAATGAAACGGCGATCACCTACAACGGCGTAGCCCTGGATCTGGAGGTGAACGGCCAATCACTCGCCTCCGGTGTCAGCGACCAGTCGGGCTCGATTCCGCGGTTTTCCGAAGCGGTGATCGTGGTGCCGGTGAGCGTTTCGGCCTTCTCGGTGCTGCGTCAGACCCTCGGGCTGGGTCAGACGCAGACACTGAACAATCTGCCGTACGTGCTTCGGGGCAAACTGGCTGGTGGCGTGTTCGGCACGATGCGTTTCCTTGATCGCGGCAAACTCCGCCTGCCGGAGCCGACTACCGACACGTGGTAATGCTCACGGCTCGGCTCGCGGCTTAACTGGATCGATCACCTGGGTCACACAATGTTTGAGGCCTTCTATGTGCCAGTTGGCCCACAGCCGACTTTTGCCGGTGCTGTCTTCGTCCGGCTCTATCGCCAGCCAGTTTCGAGCGGCGATCAGGTAACGTCCCCGTGCACCGATGGGCAACATGGTTCCGGTGATGGCGTAGTCGATCTGTTCCTGGTGCTTGCCAATGGACTCCAGAAACTGCACAGCCAACACCGGCGGTGCAGGATGCACGACCCCGGTCGAAATCAATTGGTAGATCAATCCCGAACCATCATTGCGATGCCGGGACAACGTCGATTCGATCACGCAGGCCCCTGCCACATGAACATCACCGGACACCAGCGTGACCTTGCATGACTCGGCGTGGGCGAAATCCAGCAATCGCATGATCAACCGCTTGCGTTCGTCCCGGTGAGGCAGGCTTCGCCAATGGTCGCGCAAATCGTCCTCGAGTTCCTGTTGCCCCGAAATCAGGTCCAGTGCCTTTTCCGCCGCCTGCAAATCAAGGTAACCCACGGGAATACTCGACATCAGCAGCAAGTGCTTATGCCCCTTGACCTTGCCCAGCCAGGCGTAAATCGCATCCCAACTGACGGGCGAAATGATCCGGGTTTGCCGAGCCGGCGCAGTCGTCAAATCCGGTGCACGTTCACTGCGCAAGTCGGGAACCAGCAATGCCAATTCACCCAAGCCGGTAAACCCCAGGTGAAAGCCGTCAGCGGTATCGGGAATCGCACAAGGGTGGGTATCAGCGGACGGTTTGAGGTGCGGATGAGTCTGGATCAGTTGCTGCTGGAAAATCCTGAAATAGCGTTTGGCCGTGGCAAACAGCCCCTGGAACACCGGGCTTGAATGCAATATCTCATCGTAGGAACCCCAGCCATCGATGATGTCATGGTCATCCCACATCATCACCGTCGGCACGGCGCTGAGCAGCTTCGCGACCTCAGGCTGTTTCCAGCGCTCCAGGTAGAGTCTGGCGAAGAACTTGTCCAGGTCGGCTTCGATCACCTTGCTGTAGACCGCCTTTCGGCGCTCGGCGAAGGGTTTGGCAAACCATGTTTTCATCGACGACAGATTGCTGCGCATGTCATCGCTGTAAACCTGATCGCCCCCCATCAACAACAGGTGATAGGGCTTGCTTTGATGAGCCCCCCACATGTGCTCCCAGCGCTCATGGTTCCTGTCCACCTTCTCCATGTCCTTGGGGTCCGAAAAGCCGTTGCACGACACATAGGCCATGCGCGGCGACTGCCCCTCGGCCGGAACGACGAAGTTGGCCTGCGCACCCTCTATCTTGATCGTGTAAGTGCTGGCAACAGCCTGGTCTTGCAGCGCTTTTAAATCGATGCGCCAGACCCGGTACTGAGGACTTAGCAACGGGATATCGGCGATGGCCAACGGTTTGCCGGCAGTGACACCGCCGGGTACTTTTACGCTGGGTGATGACCCGCCCAAGGGTAAAACCACTAGAGCAGACACGTTATAGACATTACTGTTGATGCCACGAAATTGCAGAATCGGGCCGAGTAACAAACTCATGGACAGTCCATCCGTTGACAGGGGTGTGAACGCCTGGAGACTAGACGACAATCACACCCCCCGACGGATTATGCGTTGAACCGCACGCCCGGTTTGGCCCGCTCATCCACCGTCAATTCAAATATGTCCGGGCGCGCGTAGTGCCCGACCACGTCGTAATCGTAACGGGCGCGGATCAGGTCGTCGGTGTCGATTTCGGCAGTCAGCAAACCCGCCTCGTCACGCAGCGGCCCGGCGAGAATGTCGCCCATGGGTCCGACAATCACGCTGCCGCCGGCAATCAACGGGCGCTGCGCCGGCCAGTTGGCGATGTCCACGCCCAAGGCTTGCGGTGAGGCCTGGACCTGACAGGCGCTGACGACAAAGCAGCGTCCTTCATGGGCGATGTGGCGCATGCTCACCTGCCACATTTCCCGCTCGTCCACGGTCGGCGCACACCAGACCTCCACGCCTTTGGCGTACATCGCGGTGCGCAGCAGCGGCATCATGTTTTCCCAGCACACCACGGCGCCGATTCGCCCGACCTGACTGTCGATCACCGGCAAGGTCGAGCCATCGCCCTTGCCCCAGATCAGCCGTTCGGTGCCGGTGGGCATCAGCTTGCGATGCTTGGCGACCAGTCCGGCCTGCGGGTCGAAATACAACGCGGTGCAATATAACGTGCTGCCCGCGCGCTCGATCACGCCGATCACCAGATTGGCGCCAGTGCGTGAAGCCAACCCGGCCAAGGCTTCAGTCTCGGCACCGGGCACGTCTATGGCGTTGTCGAAATACCGCGCAAACGCTTCACGACCTTCCGGCAGTCGATAGCCGAGTTGCGTGCCGAAGCCCTCGCCCTTGGGGTACCCGCCGAGCAATGCCTCCGGCATGACCACCAGCGCGGCACTGGATTCGATAATGGCGGTTTCCCAAGAGAGGATTTGATCGAGGGTTTCAGCCTTGCCGCCGGGCAAGGCGCCGATTTGCAGCGCAGCAACGATGGACTTGGGCATCGCGATGACTCCGTCAGTAATGAGGTGTTGCTCATTCTCCGGCGCCACAGGATCATGAATAAAGCCCGACTCAATGCTGAATGATATGAACCAAATGAATATCGCCACCGTCGATCTCAATCTGCTCAAAGTCTTCGAAGCCCTGCATGAGGAATCCAGCGCCAGCCGTGCCGCACTACGTCTGGGCGTGACGCAATCGGCGGTCAGCGCGGCGTTGCGTCGATTGCGCGAGGTGTATGGCGATCAATTGTTCGTGCGTACCGGCCGAGGTCTTGCGCCGACGCTCAAGGCCAACCAGTTGAAACCGGTGGTCAGCGATGCGCTGAACAAATGCCGCCAGAGTTTGGCGATGGTCGATCCGGCGGCGAATCATTATGACGGACGTTCGGTAACGGTGGGTTTGTCAGATGATTTCGAAATCGCCTACGGGCGACGATTGATTGAAGAGATCGCGGACCGCGCGCCGAAACTGCGGCTGATCTTTCGCCAGACCCACAGCCAGATCGTCGCCCAGGCCTTGATGGAACGCAGCATCGATCTGGCGATCACGGCAGGCGGGTTTGCCGAGCGTTTGCTCAGTCGTCAGGTGCTGGGTGAAGGCGATTATCTGTGCCTGGTGGACCCCCTCAGTCTGGCCGAGGGACAAGAGACTCTCAGCCTTGAGGCGTTCGTCGCCCGCGAACACATTCTGGTGTCATCGGGCGGTTTTATCGGGATTACCGATGAAGGCCTGGCGGCGTTGGGGCTGAGTCGACGGGTATGCGCGTCAACCACGCACTTTGCCGCGTTGCCGCATCTGCTCAAGGGCAGTCAGGCAGTGGCGACTATTCCAGCCCATGCGGCTCGAAGTATCGCCGCGCTCAGCGGATTGGCGCTGCTGCCCTGCCCTTTGGCGCTGCCACGCTATCCGATCGAGCTGGGCTGGCGTACCAGCACGCAGCTCGATCCGGTGGTGCTGAAAGTGCGCGAGGCGATTATCGCGACCTTTTCCCAAACGTAGGGGAATGGTGTCTGGACGTTTATTTAGCCGCCATCAGGCGATTGACTTCACTGCGCACCATGTTGGCGAATTCCGGGGGCGACATGCCGTCGAGTTCGGCGCGGACCCACTCGGCCCATTTGCCTTTGCGCTTGGCACGCTCACCGAACAACCGTGCGGCTTCGCCCTTGGATTTACCCAGGTTGTTTTGCCAGAGTTCGAACAGACGGGATTTTTCATCTTCAAGCGCCGCGCGCTCGGCGAGGGGTTTGTCGGCCAGATTGAAGCTCATGGGAGTTACCTGCTGCATAAAATAGGCGACATCTTACACTGTAGGAGGAAATGTCCTGCCCTGGATTTTTCTTCAGGGTGGAGTCGCCACGCAAAATGACTGCAACTTTTGCCATGGCGCCATACTCCATTGTTCACTGCCCGTTTATCTGCAAGGAGTACTCTAATGGCCCGCAAAATCATCGATCAAGTCGCCGAGGATCAAATCAAGGATCAGGTCTTCAGCGAACTTCAGGCCCTGATCGAAGAGTCGGAAAAACTGCTGAAAAGCAGTGCTTCACTGGTCGGTGAAGAAGCGGACACCCTTCGAGGGCAAATCGCCCAGAAACTCCAGCAGGCCCGGGGTTCAGTTTCCAGTATGCGTGACCGGACCAGGCCCGCGGTCGAGGCCAGTGAAATCTACATCGGCGGTCATCCCTGGCAAACCGTGGCTATTTCCGCCGGATTCGGTTTGGTGGTGGGGCTGTTGTTGGGACGGCGTTAAGCCATTGAGCATCAGTACAGAACCTGTGTGCGGGCTTATGTGGCGAGGGGGCTTGCCCCCGTTCGGCTGCGAAGCAGTCGTGAAGCCTACTCACGCGCTCTACACGATTCAGCGCGGAAACGGTTTTGGGGTCGCTTCGCGACCCGACGGGGGCAAGCCCCCTCGCCACAACAGCCCGCTCCCACAGGGATTGCACACAAGTTCAGAGCCCGGCCAGTTCCCGCAGATTGGCCAGCGTCTGAGCATCAAGCACAATGCCTTCGACCTTGGCTTTGGCGCGCTGCCCGTGACGTCGATCACCCGGTAACCGCTTGAGCCCCACACCGTGCATCTGCCGGACCAGTTCCTGGCTGCGCTCGGCAAAATTCTGCCCCGCCGCTTTGCTCGGGTCGATCACGATCAGCAGTTGACCCGTCCAGGGTGTTTTCGCCCCCGGATGGTTCGACCAGTCGAACTCGAAAGAAAAATTGCCCCCCGTCAACGCCGCCGCCAACAGCTCTACCATCATCGACAGCGCCGAACCTTTATGGCCGCCAAATGGCAGCAAGGCGCCACCTTCAAGAACTGCTTTCGGGTCTTGAGTCGGCTGACCGAGGCTGTCCACCCCCATTCCCGCAGGCAAACGTTCACCTTTACGGGCAGCGATCTGTACATCGCCATGGGCGATGGCGCTGGTCGCCAGGTCGAAGACAATCGGAGCACCGTTAGCCCGGGGCGCGGCGAAGGCAATCGGGTTGGTCCCGAACAGTGGACGATCGGCACCGTGCGGCACCACGCAGGTCATGCTGTTGACCACGCTCAGTGCCACCAGCCCTTCATCGGCAAACGGCTCGACGTCTGGCCACAAGGCGGCGAAATGGTGGGAATTACGGATGGCCAGTACCGCAATGCCGGCGCTGCGGGCTTTTTCGACCAGCAATGGCCGCGCCGCCGCGAGGGCCGGTTGGGCAAAGCCATTACCGGCGTCAACCCGAACGAAGCCCGAGGCCACGTCCTCGACCACCGGCACGGCCTGACCATTGACCCAGCCGCTTTGCAGCGTCGACACATAACCAGGGATACGGAACACACCGTGACTGTGAGCCCCGTCGCGCTCGGCGCCGGCGCAGTTGAGGGCCAGGGTTTTGGCGACATCGGCCGAGGTGCCGTGGCGCAGGAAGATCTGCTCGAGCAACGCCGTCAGCGCTTCGAAGGACAGGTTTTGCGAGATAGCAGTAGACACAGGATCGTGTGGCGCAGACATCTGAAGCTCCAGAGTAATTATTGGAGGGGGCAACAGCGTACGAAAACCAACCGATTAACAACGGGCGACGAGCAGCCTGTCAACCTTTCGCTTGAACCGGAGCACCTGACCAGAGCCGATCGAACCGAAAAGCTGCTTTGGCGCACGTTGGCACGAACACCGGGCAGCCGTGCGGTAACTATCTACCACCTTCGACTCACCCGCGACTTTTAGTCTTGAGCCTCAACCCACAGGCGCATTCAGCAGCGCCCTGAACGAGACTCGACGATGTCCACACCTCCCGCTCCGCTATTTTTCCCCCAGGCCCTGCACTCGCCCGGCCACTGGAATGATCTGGGTAAAACCCATGGGCTGACGCGCAAGGATTTCGAATGGTTCAGTCATCTGGAACTGGCCAGCCAAACGTTACGCAGTCAACAGACTCCGCCCATGTTTGCCGAAAAAATCCTGCTCAATGCGCAAGACCTGGCCTCCATCCCCTTGGCCGGCAGCTTCGTGTTGAGCCTCACTCCGGACGACAACGGTGAAATTCTCTACACCCCGTACGCCGGCATAAAGAAGTTCCACAGCCGCGCAGCCTTGATCGAACAGCTGAAACGTCAGCTGAAGAGCGCGACCGAGGACGACGACCTGCTGGCCTTCATGTCGTTGTCTGCGCGTAAAACATTGGCGGCTGCGGCCAACATTCAGGTGAGCTTTCAGGCCATCGAGGGCGACGTATTCGAAGACCAGCGCACCGTCATCGCCAATAACCAGCGAATGAACGAGCAGGCCATGCTGGACGAGTTGTTCAAGCTGCCAACACTCACTTCGCTGCTTGATGAGTTGCTGCAATCGCCATTCCCGGGCCTTGATCAAAGCCACACCCGACTCAACTTTTACTCCGTTGCACCGGCCCATGACGACAACCAGGAAAGTGCCCCACCCCGGCGCTGGATCAACTCCATGTCCCTGAGTGACGCGGTACTGTCGTATTACCGCCATCAGCGATGGCCGATCGGGCAGTCTCATGAATTCTCCCATCCGGAAAAAAAGCCGACGAGCACCGACCAACACCAATGGGAAACCGCGGTAAAGACCGCTTCCAGCAAACTGATCAGCCTGCTTTCCGGGAAACTGCAGCGCTACTGGGACGATGCGGCGGCTGACGGGGCATCCCGCCGCGTTTTTTTCAGCCGGGCCATCCGTGAAAAGGCGCGCGCAGAGTTCCTGATCAAGCGCGAGGCCGAGATCATCAGCCCTGAACAAAGCCAGGCCTTGCGCTCGTTGATTCAGCCGACGGCGGGCACTTCCTCGGCACTCAGCCTCGAGACGGTGCGTCTTTGGGAACACGCAGCCAACTATGTCGAACTGGCGGGCGCACTGATGATCAGCCACGCCAATTCCAAGGCCTTTCTTTACACCCCCACCCAAGGACTTCAGGTGCTGAAGGACTATCAGGACCTCAAAGATACCTTGCTGAGCAAATTCAGCGCGGTCGGTCACGAAGATGAGCTCTACGGCCTGCTGAGCCTGGAGGAGCGTAACCGGTTCATCGGTTTCAATCAGCCTCAGGTCTCCGGCGAGGTGATTTCAGGCTCGATATTCAAAACGCTGTTTGAGGCGATCATCACCAAGCAACGGCAAAACATGGAATACGTTCTGCAGGTTTTCCGTCACAGCGACGGCACCGTGGACCTCCATGCCTTATTCGACAAGGCACTGGATATCCGCTCCATGATCAGCGATCAATTACTGACGCTGGATGTTCAGGGACGCTGGAGTACCCGGCCGGTGTTGTCTGGCAACCAGCTGCCCTCCATGGTCTTGGCGGATAGAGCCGCGGCTTTCGTAAAAACCTTCAGCGATGTCGAATCGCTGATCAGCGCGGAATTCGCCTCCCAGCCGATCGGCTCTCTGGCCCTGCAGCGCATTTACCTGGAGAATCTGAAACCGCGCCTGGCCCATGCGCTTTCCGTGGGTGTACGCGGAGAAGCCAGCCTTCGAGTGCTCAACGCCACGCTGCGGAACGCCGACCGGGCCATTGTCGATACGGTGTTCAACCCGGATCAACCGGATCGAGAAACGCGCCTTGCCCTCAATGGTTTCAGGCCTGACGCTTATTCACTGCTCCTTGAGTGCTCCGGGCAGAAGAATCTGCTGCCCTTGGCCAATTGCGTACTGTTGACCGAACGTGGCGGGCTCGATGTTCAACACTCCGGCCGGGCAATTCTGTGGACGCCTGCGACCGGGCTGGAAGTCTTCGCGACGGTCAGTAGCGCAACGACGGAATTGAACCGGCGCCTGCTCGACGCCAGCAAACGCCTGGAACTGCTGGAGAACCTCACCCCTGCCCAGCGCATATTCCACCAGCGCTATACGCTCAACTCGTTGCGACTGATTGAGGGCAACGTCCTGCGGCGCCTTGCGCAATCCTCCATAGACCACTTCCTGGCCCGTTGCGAACACCTGCGCAGCCTGAAGCTGGACGCTGCACAGCAGATCAAAGCGCTTAACGAAATGACGCAACGGGTCATCGACACCAACTTGCAAAGAGCCAGGTTGATCTCGCAGGCAATCACCCGACAGCAGTCCCTGCCTGCATGGCTTGGCATGGCCCCTGTCGAAGAACAGCAGTTACACATTGAACTGCTGGAGCAATACCACAACAGTGTCACCGACGATAAAGACTACCTGCACGGGGTCCAGACCCTGAAGTCCTATGTGCATGACCGATTGGTGTCCTTGCTCGGCAGCCGATTCACAGGAACGCAACTGGACCCCGACCACATCAAAATCACGCCCAACCTGGCCCTGGCCGGGCCGGCGCGTAGCCTGACCGAGTTTGCCCTGAACCCTGTCAACGCAGCTCAAGGCATCGGCTTCAAGATCGCCTCGACAACCTCGACGGCCCTTCCCGATCGCCTGAATCAGAACGCCGTGCGCCAGCTTGTGCAGTCACTGAATATCCACAGCGATTATGCAACGCGAGTGACGGATGCATTGACTAAAGCCGGCACCGATGCCGACAAACGAAAGCAGCGTTTTATTCAGCAACTACCGTGGCAACTGTTGCAACACGCTCATGCACTGAAACTGCAGCAACATCTCAGTGCCAGCGCTTTCGACTTGATCTGGCAGGTTCTCGACATGCCGGACGCCATTGCCCGCGCGGCTGTAACAGGTGCCCACGCCATCGTCAGGCCGCTGGAACTGATCAAGACCGCAGGCGCCGCGGCCGTTAAAACCCTGGGTCTGTACCTGATCGGCCCCGGTGTCGGACATGAAGGGCCGCAAATCCTGTATGCGCCCTACCACACAGGCTCCGTGTTCACCGAATTCGAGAACCAAGCCAGCGTTATATCTGCGATCAATGCGCCAGGGGTACTGCAGAATCTGATCATTCGTCGGCTCCCCGAGGGCGAGCAAACCTTGTTCGGCAACCTGCTCAAGTCCACCGTCGGACAACAAAGCGAAATCACCCTCGCGTCCACTCCCATTAACGGCAACCTGCTTGCACAACTGTTCAGCGATAATGTCGGCCTTCTATCAAAAATGCTGGGCAGCCAGTCAGAGATCACCGGCCAGGCCGACTGGGAAACCGCCAAAAACCTGTTCAGCGCCGGTATCAGACTGATTTCGGGCCTGTTGCCGGGCAAACTCGCCTATGGGCAGTTACTGTGGCAAAGCTACAAGGACTTCAAGAACTCCGCCGAAGCGCTGCAGGATCATCACTGGAAACAGGCATTGCAGGCGTTTATTGCCGGCACCGCGCAAATGGTGACGCTGGGCAAGTTGTCGCTCGAGGCTTCAGCGCCCCCTGCGCAAGCAACCTCCACCGCGCCTGTTGCCAAACCGGTGGCCGCCTTGCAATGGTCAAAAGTGAAACCGACGGCTCTGATGCGCACGGTGTTGCAGCCTTTCGAGGCCTCGGACGCTGCATTAAAGGATCTGAAGAAGAGCAGCACCAATGGAACTTACGTGGACTCGACCAGCAATCGTACGTACGCCCCCGTTGAGGGAAAGGTTTACCCCGTGGTCAAAACCGGGCCGGTCTGGCGAATGATCAAAGACCGACAGCAGGGTCCCGCGTTGCTGGCGGCTTCCGGTCAGCAGCTAGTGATCGATCCGGACATCCACACGGTCCATTACGGCAAAGCCCTGTCGAAAATGCACAATCAATATGTTGTTGATCGCACGGCTCGAGACATTCTGAATATCGAAGCCCGGGGAATGGAAGACATTCGGACAAAACACCCGGAAAAAGCACGCATGATCGTGCAGGCCATAGACTTGGCTCGCTATTACGCGTTTAACAGTCTGCATAATCTGGCGCAGCTCAGACACCTGAATCCGGGGACGCGGCTGGATACCTTTCTTAAAGCCTTTTTTGATGCTGACCACCTCGACGCCAGCCTCCTGGACAAAATCAAAAAGGTCATCGTTCCCATTTGCACAGCGCTGGTGAACCCAAACGAGGACTTGATGAACACCGAACGTTTTGTGGTCGGTTCAAACAAATACGAGACCAATAGCACGATCGCTTTTGTTGTGCATGACGATGCACAGAAGCGTGTGCATTTCACGGAGATGTTTTTTGACCCGCAACTTGATTGGTACAAGTCCTGTTTGACTGAACCTTTCGACGTCGACGACCATGCCCGGGCCGCTACCCTGATTCATGAGTTCTCCCATATTTTTTCAAACACCGTAGATATTGCAACGCTTGAGGCAAGGCGTCCGTTCACCGATCTGATCGCCACCGTCATCGGTTTCGGTACGCAAACCAAACAGACTCAGCAGGACTTCCAGCGAGAGGCACTGTCCCTGGAGACCCCGCGGGAAGAACTGTTTGCCCGCTGGAACGAAACATTGCAGTCATGGATCAGTCTGGACTCGATTGAGGGTTTGGAGCATGTGGGTAAGGACATCCTCAAAACGACGAGCTGCAAAACGATGGATGAGGCTCGCAACGCCTTCCTGAATCCACGGAAGGTAGACCTGCGAGCCGACATCATTTTGCGCAACGCCGACTCGATCGCTCACTTGATCTGTGAAATGGGTCGACAACTGGATCCGGTGCCAGCCCCGCCCACTGCCTGATATTCGGCCGTAGCAGCTGTCGAGCTCCAGCGAGGCTGCTACGGCGGGATCAGTCCTGGAGGCCTTGACCATTTTTTCACTCCATTGATGTCTCCATGTGAAAATAAGTTGTTCTTTGATGGGCAAATGCCATGACGGTTGTTCTCGCAGACTTCCCCTCAAGGTTAGAATGCAGGAAATCAGGATGAGTCAATGACCGACCACTCTCTCTCCCAAGCACAATACGACGCCATCACCGATGCCGCTGCGCACTGGTGCATGCGTTTGCATGCCATCGACTGCACAGCCGAAGAGCGTCAGGCGTTCGAGCAATGGCGTGATGCCCATCCCCTGCACGCTTTCGAGTACGAAGCCATGCTGGAAATCTGGGAGGTTGCGGGCGATTTGCCTCGTCCCGAATCTCCCGCGCCGGCTGTTCGCGGCAAACCGACAATGCCTTGGCGCACTTTCGGCATTGCCGCCACCGTCTGCGCCTTGGCGTTGCCGCTGGCGGCCTATACCGGATGGAACCTGGGTTGGCTGCCCAATGCCTATCAGCATTTCGAGGCGACCGATAATGTTCGTCAGGTCACGCTGAGCGACGGCAGTCAGGTGGAGCTGAATCTGGGCACTGAACTGATGTTCAGCAATTACAAGGATCAGCGTCGTGTCACGCTGAAAAAAGGCGAAGCCTTCTTCAGCGTCAGTCATGACCTGCAGCATCCATTTATCGTCAAGGCAGCCGATGGCAGAATTCGCGTCACCGGTACCCGATTCAACGTCTGGATGTATGAAGACCAGGTACGCGTGAACCTGATCGAAGGGTCCGTACTGGTGACCAGCAACGGTGCCCTGCCCGGCGAAGGTTCACGTCTTGAACCTGCCATGCAGGCACGTTATCGACACGGCGACTTCACGCCGCAAATCAGCCAGGTATCTGCCGATGACCACTCGCTGGCGTGGCGCAGCGGCAAACTGGTGCTCGATGATCTGACGCTGACCGATGCCCTGCCCTTGATCAATCGTTATTTGAACAAGCCCGTCATGATCGCGGACCACAGCACCGGCTCGATTCGCCTCGGTGGTGTCTACAACATCAAAGAGCTCAATAGCCTGGTGGCTTCGTTGCCCAAGGTGCTGCCGGTCTATCTGACCCGCAACAAGGACGGTAGTCCGGTCCTCAATTCAATTCCGCAACAAGCCCCAAAAAGCTGAAGGCCGCCACCCTTGCGGGGTGCGGCCTTCATGTTTCATTCGAACGCTATCGCTATCGCTATTGCTATTGCTGCGCGGCGATCTTCCCTGCTTTCTCATCCTGCTCGCGGATCGTCTGAGCCTGGTACTGCGGATCGGACGTGATCTGCTGCTCGGTGAACGGCAACACACTCAACTGCTTCTTCGAAAAGGCCAGTGTCTGGTCCCGGGAGTACTTCGATGCCGGGTCACTGGACAATGAGAATGCCAACAAACCTTGAGCCTGCGGCCCCTTGTCATCGAAAGTCACCACCTGCAAATAGCTGGTGCCACTGACAACCTCGCGTTTGCCGTCGGTTCTCGGCACGCTTTGGATCGCGTTATACACACCCAGCGTGCCCGGCCCGCCATGGATCGGCGTTTGCTGCCCGCCACTGCTGACCACCTGGATATCGCCCCAGCGGCTATCGGGCTTCAGGCCAAGGGTTTTTACCTGTTCGACCGAGGCCAGCATCGCCGCCCGAATCGCTTTGGCGACGTCTGGCCGTTCAATTGCCAGGCCACGCGGTGTGTGTTGCGGATCCTTCGGATCGAACGCGACACGCCAGACGCCAGGGATTTGCTGCAACGGCTCCATGACATTTTGAAAATGCACAAAGCCCAGTCCACTGTCCAGATTCACCCGGCGATCCCAAGCCTTGAGACTGGCACACAACGGCGTAAGCGTCGGCGCATCGGCGCCAAGATCCGCGGCGCAGAATTGCAGCAGGTCCGGCATCACCTGGGTCGCCTGATACACCTGGTCGTCCATCACCATGTGTTGCAGATCTGCCGCAGCGACAGGGCCGGCCTTGCTCAAATTCCCCAGACGCTCCAATGCAAAGCGCGAACGCAGCCCCAACGGTTGATTGTCCTGACTGACCAACGGCGAGAAGCCGGTAAGCGGTTGTGCCGGGTTGGCCATCCAGGCCGAATCGTTGGAATGCTGCACAAAGTCTTTGCGCAACAGTTGTGGCAACTTGTCTGCCGCATAAATACCTTTTTGCGCAGCGTTCGGGTCGATGTCCCAGGCACAGGCGCTGTTGGAACCGTCGAGCAGGATCATCTGTAAACCGGCCCGAGGATCGCTGCACTTGGCCAGCTTGTCGGCATTGACGTTCGGCACCACCGACAGGTTCATGTAAAGCGTCTGCCCCTGATCGTCCACCGCCAGGGTATTAACCCACGGAATCCCCTGAATCTTGTGCACCGATGCCTGCAAATCCTTGAGGCTGGCGGCACGGTTCATCGCATACCACTGTTGCAAGACCCGGTCGTTATCCAGATTGGCATCGCGCAAGCTATAGGCGAACTGGTTGTTCCAGTCCAGCTTGCCAGGCCATTGCACAATCGGGCCGAATTGCGAACTGTAGACCACATGGGAAATCTGCCGGGTCTGGCCATCGGCTTGCTTCACGTTCACCGCCAGCGTCTGCTTTTTCATCGGCAAGGACTTGCCATCCAGCAGGTAACGGGTCGGATCCTTGGGATCGAGTTGCAGACGATACAGCGTGAAGTGCTTGGACGAATCCACCGTGTGGGTCCACGCCAGGTGCTGGTTGAAACCAATATTGATCATGGGCAGGCCGGGCAACGCGGCGCCCATGACGTCCAGTTTGCCGGGAATAGTCAGGTGCATCTGATAGAAACGCATCCCACCAACCCAAGGAAAGTGCGGATTGGCCAGCAGCATCCCGCGTCCGTTGAACGAACGTTCGCTGCCGACCGCCACGGCGTTACTGCCGCGATCCAGAGCGAAACGTTGCATGCGCGAAGCCGCCAGCTGGAACGACACGGGTTCGCCTGCCATATGGGCAACGGCTTTCGGCGGGGTAGCGCCGGCCAACGCTTCGGCAAACTGACCCACGCCGCCTTCGACCAGCAGACGTCGGGTCAGCTTGACCAGATCCTGCGCAGTGATCGCGCGCACCCATTCGCCCTGGCATTGCTGCGGCAAACCCTGGGCCTGGCGCTCTGTCAGCGAACGGTTGTAACCGGCCACATAACCGTCGATGAGCTCACGAACTTCAGGCGTTTGCGCCTGCCAGAAAGCGCCGACTGCCTGCGGCGTATTCAACCAGTTGAAGAACAGATCGCTGGCCAGGTTCCCTCGCTCTTCGACCGTAAACTGGTCCGGGCCGAAATACCGGGAGCGCTCGCCATTGACGGTGACAATCTCATTGGCCAGCAAGCACAGATTGTCCTGAGCGTAGGCATAGCCAATGCCATAGCCGAGGCCGCGCTCGTTGTCGGCACGAATATGCGGCACGCCGAAACTGGTTCGACGAATTTCGGCTGTCGCCTGCTCTGGCTGGCTGCGCGCGTTTGCCGCAAGACTCAGCCCCAGCAACACACCCGTAAGGCTCAACCTGGTTAACTGCCTGGAAATAATCACGCTCGCTCCTGATCGAAAAGACGTATGACACGCAATGCGCCTCCCCTTAAAACGAAGCAAACAGCAAAAATTTAAGCCTTTGAGGGTGCCCCTACGCCCGGCTCACGGGCCGCTGACGTACTGGCGACAAATTTTCTACATACGGGTCTTCATTATTTGCCTGGCTCGTTCGTCTTATTGATTGAGAGCACCCATCACATTTTTCCTGATCAGGCTCTGAAAAGGAGTTTTTGCATGTACAACCCGCAACTGCCAACGGACGGTAGCCATGCGCCAAAGGCCAGCACTCTGGGCTCCGGCGTTTTCAATCAACCAGCCGAACGCCACGGCAACGAACGGATCAGGTTTCTGCTCAAGAGCTTTGGCCTGCGAACCAGTCTGATTCGCCTGAAAGTGATCGACGCCTTGCTGACGGCCGCCCAAAGCGACCGCAGCCTGGGTGTGCGTGGCGTGCACAGTCACTTGCTGGACCTGGACATTCCCCTGTCCTTTCTCAGTGTCCGTGAAGTGTTGAAACGCTTATGCGGTGAAGGCGTGATCACCCTCAATCCGGACAAAAGCTACAGCCTGCATCCACAGGCTGCCGCCGTCCTGTTCAGCGAGTAATCCGGCCATGGGGCGTCGCTCAAGGCTTGACCTTGCGACGCATCACGCCATTGATCACCACCACGAGCACCGCCACGCCAATGGCGATGTACTGGAACAGCTGCTCTGTGATGATCCCTGCATTTTGCAGCCAGGAAAGGCCGAACATGATCCCCAGTACCACCAGGGAAATCAGTATCGAATATTTCAAACGTTGCGACTGGGTCATTGCGGGTTCCTGAACCAAAAAATGTATCCGACTTGTATTCGATTGCATGCCAAGCCACTACCGATCTGCGGGAGTGAGGCTGCAAGCGAGATCGTATGTTACAACCGATGACGAAATTTGACTTCATTGCGGCTATAACCATGAAGATTTTGCAATGTTTCGTCGAATCACACAGCTGATTCCTTTGCTTACGCCCTTGACATTGAGTGGCTGCATCGTCTTGCCCCTATGGTTGGGTGGCATAGCGATCGCCGTTATGGCTATGGCACCCGGTTATGATGCGCCTCGATAACATTCAATAGTTTGCCGGAGCGGTTATACAACTGAATTATTTATTCACCCCGAAAACTTATCCTACAAGCGCCAATACAAAGGCACGCGTTATAGCAGGCATTTCTCGTGTAGGACAATTCTGATCCAGCTGGGAATTTATTACGAACTCACAACCTCTTTTCCCTAAAGGTTCAAAATCTGACACACAATAAAAAAGCACTGAAACTTTTTGCCTCAAACAAGCACATGAAATTCGTCATGAGCCATGGATATTCTTGTACTGCCGTCTTATCAAACTTCCGGCACCAACAGGAACATCATGCACAAACCGTTAATAGATATAAGTTCGTCCCGACTCCTTGGCTTTTGCCTTGCAATCACTCTTTTTGAACTTCTGACTTACATGGCCAGCGATATGATCATGCCGGCCATGCTGACCGTAACCCATCAATTGAATGCCAGTGCGAGTCATGTTCCCTACGCCTTCAATCTTTATTTGGCAGGGGGCATTCTTTTGCAGTGGTTTATCGGTCCACTGTCCGATCATTTCGGTCGTCGCAGAATGCTGCTCATCGGTAGTGCGGTATTCGCTCTAGCCTGTGCTGCGGCGTTTTACGTGCAGAGCATCTTTGTCTTCAATGGTTTGCGCCTGATTCAGGGCATGGGATTGGGATTTGTCATCGCGGTCAGTTATCCAGCCCTGCAAGAAGTCTTCTGTGAAGCCGACGCAGTAAAGATCATGGCATTGCTGGGCAACGTGGCACTGCTCTCCCCGCTGCTGGGTCCGTTGCTCGGCAGCCTGATGCTGGAATGGCTCTCCTGGCGGGAGCTGTTTTTACTGTTAGGGGTCGGCGGTGCGATGGTCTGGTTGGGGCTTTATTGGTACATGCCGGAAACGGTGGGCACCTTGCGTCAGGACGGTCAGCGACTGGCTGCCATACCCTTTGAATGGGGCGGCACGGTGCGCCGCTACGCCGCTTTGCTCACCAACACGCAATTCCTGCGCGCCACCGTCGCCTTGGGACTGATGAGCCTGCCGTTGATTGCCTGGATCGGGCTGGCACCGCTCTTGCTGATCCAGAACCAGGGACTTTCCACCCTGCAGTACGGCCTGTGGCAGATCCCGGTATTTGCGGCAGTCATTCTCGGCAATCTGATACTCAACCGATTGATTGCCAACACTGAACTGCCCCAACTGATTCGATACGCGCTCTGGCCGTTTTGCGGTGGGCTCATCGCATTGGCCGCCATTACTTTCACCGGAGCCTCGACGCTCCTGTTGGTCAGTTGCCTGTCGCTTTACGCCATCGGTCTTGGCATGAGCAACGCCGCGCTGTACCGGCTCGCGCTGTTTTCCAGTGATGACAGTAAAGGGCTGGTCTCAGCCGCGATCGGCATGATCTCCATCGCTGTCATGGGTGGTGGTGGCTCGATTATCGCGGCCCTGGGTGCCGGTGACAGCCTTGAGGCCTTCGCTCTGATGGCCTGTCTCATGGGGCTATTGTGCCTGGCGCCCTTGAGACTGTTTCTGCGTCGTTCTCACCTCCCGCTTGCGATCTGACACCAACCAGTAGGTCTTTTGATGATCCATCTACCCCATACCGATGCGCTTTGTGCGTTAACGCAACCCTATTGCCTGGATTCCGTGCCGGACGGTCTGTTCGACCGGGCCATGAGCGAAATCAGCCTGTTTCATTGTCATCACACTCCCGGATACGAACGCTGGTTGAATGCTAATGATCTTGACGCCAACGCCCTGGAGTCGCTGGATGACTGGTCAAGGTTGCCGCCGATTTTCGCCAATTACTTCAAACGTCATCTGGTGTTCGGTCCCACAGGCGAAGGCGCGCTGGAGCTGACATCATCCGGCACCAGCGGCCAAAAGAGTCGCATGCGCTACGACCACCGCAGCATGGCCGCGGCACAAGGCATGGTGAACCACATTTTCCGGCATTACGGCTGGGATACACCGGACAGCCCCTGCAACTATCTGCTCCTGAGCTATGAGCCCGAGGCAGCCATCACCCTGGGCACTGCCTATACCGATCAGTTTCTTTGCAGCTACGCCCCCGTCAACCGTGTCGCTTACGGCTTGCGCCTCACCGGCAAAGGTCATGAGTTCGATCTTTTTGGTGTGATTCGAGCCTTGCAAGAATTTGCCGAGGAAGGATTACCCGTTCGCATTCTCGGTTTTCCGGCGTTCCTTTCGCATGCCCTTCAATGCATGGAAGACACCGGCGTGGCTGATTTGCAATTGCCCGCCCAATCATTGGTGTTTCTGGGGGGAGGCTGGAAAACCCAGGCGGCACAGGAGATTCCCCTGCATCAGTTGTATGCCCGGATCAATCGGCAATTGGGTATCGAACTGCCCCGCTGTCGGGACGGCTATGGCGCCGTAGAGCATGCAGTGCCTTATATCCAGTGTGCCCACCATCATTTTCATGTACCGATCTATTCGAAGGTTTTCGTGCGTAACCCATCCGATTTCACTGTCCAGCCATACGGCCAGCGCGGCTTGCTGGAATTCGTCTCGCCGTACATTTCGTCGAGCCCTGCCCATGCCGTGGTCATGGGCGATCTGGCAACATTACATCCTGGCACCAGTTGCGGATGCGGTCTGCCAACCGATTGGTTCGAGCTCCATGGCCGTGCCGGCACCTCCGCCAGTCGCAGTTGTGCCATGGCCGCTTCCGAACTGATCGGAGGCGCTTGATATGTACCTGATCAATGGCCAGTTGCGTGATGACATCACCCCGGAAAGTGCCCTCGAACTCCTTAAAAAACCATTGCCCCGGTTGCTTTCTTCACCGATCGATAGTGAGACCGTTATCGAGTCTGCTGTCCGCTTCGCCACGAAGTTGCAATCTCGTAGCCAGGATCTGCCCCTTGACGATGAGCAATATCAGGGGCTGATCGATTTCTGCCAGCGCAGCAACCTGAACACAAAACTTGAGCGAGAGCTGGGCCTGCAACCGCGTTCGCTGCGACGTATCGACTATCGACAGCCATGTTTCGAAAGCTGGCATCCATTAGGACTGGTGGTGCATATCACCCCAGGCAATGCGCCGTTACTGGCGTTCTGCGCAATACTCGAAAGCCTGCTGGCCGGCAATATCAACTGGTTGCGCCCCAGTGCCAGCGATCAGGGGTTGACCGCACAGTTGCTGGCCGCCCTTGTGCAATGCGACAGCAGCGGCAGGCTGGCCGAATTCGTAGCAGTACTGCCGGTTGACACCTCACGGATAGCTCAACTTTGCGCCACGGCAGACGGAGTATCGGCCTGGGGTGGTGTAGCAGCGCTCAAGGCGATTCGTCAGCAGATTCCTGCGGGATGCCGCTGGATCGATTGGGGGCACAAGATCAGCTTCGCCTATCTGTCACCTGAAGCGGCAGAGCCCGCCGCGCTCGATGCCTTGGCAGATGAAGTCTGTCGGCTGGATCAACAAGCGTGCTCCAGCCCTCAATGGGTGTTGGTGGACAGCAACGATCCGGCGGTCCTGCACGACCTCGGAGAGCGTCTGGCCGAAGCCTTCAAACGTCGCGCCCCACAGTGGCCGGCGCTAATGCCGACAGATCAGGAAGCTTCGGAAATCACCACACGCACTGCCATGGCGCAGCTTGATCAGTGCTTTACCCATCAGACCGGCCAGGTGTGGACCGGCTCCGGGTGGCGTGTCATCTGGGAGCATCATCAGACGCTCGCGCCATCGCCTCTGTTTCGTACAGTACTGCTCAAGCCAGTCCCACAGCACTTGCTTGCCGAATCACTGTTGCCCTGGCGAAACGTCCTGCAAAGCTGCGCACTGATAGCCTCCCCGGCAGGGACACCCGAGCTTGTTCGTACACTGGTCAACGCCGGCGTCACTCGCATTGCTCCTTGCGAGACGATTCATGATGGCTACGCTGGCGAGCCTCACGATGGTGTTTATGCGCTGTCGCGTCTGAGTCGCCGCCTCTCAGTGAGCCTGGCCGCTGATGTCTCGATTGGCCGCTCAACGCTCGACCCGGTGCCGCCTGCCCCTGACACAGCCCGTGGCCCGATCATGGACAAAGACACCTTCACGACCCAGCCGATCAGCCCCACGGCACAGCTGTATTTTCGCTCCGGCGGTAGCAGCGGCACTCCGGCACTGGCAGGTTTCAGCTACCGAGACTTCCAACGACAAATGCGCGCCGCGGCTGATGGCATGTTCGCTGTCGGGCTCGATCCGTCACAGGACCGGGTGATGAACCTGTTCTATGGCGGGAACCTGTACGGTGGTTTTTTCAGCTTTTCGAGCATTCTTGAACAGATGGGCGTTGCACATTTGCCTATGGGGGCTCCCCAGGACGACGACTTCAGCGAAATCGCCCGACTGATCGTGGAGCAACGAGTCACCGTGCTGATTGGCATGCCCAGTACGCTGCATCGCCTGTTTTTCAAGGAGCAGGCCCGACTTCGCGACTATGCCGGTATTGGCAAAGTACTCCTTGGCGGCGAGCATCCGGGCGAGGCCAGTCGAAGCTTGATGGAAAGTTGCGCAGTGTCGACGATTCGTTCTGCTCTCTACGGATCCGTCGATGCAGGCCCACTGGGTCATGCCTGCCGGGCTACCGCAGACGGCGTGTTTCACTTGATGTGCGAAACCCAGTATCTGGAGATCGTTCAGTTCGAACAGGATGTGCCGGTGCAAGCCAATGAGATCGGCCGTCTGCTATTTACCTCCCGCGCCCGGCAAGGTCAGCGCGTTCACCGATATGACATCGGCGATACCGGCCGCTGGCTCCCCGGAGCCTGCCCTTGTGGACTGGAAACGCCGCGATTCGAACTGCTGCAGCGGCACGGCAAACTGGTGCGAATTGGCACGGAGTTCATCTCACCTTCGGCGCTGGAACACAGCGTAGGAGTCCCCATTCAAGTTGTTCTGGATTACACCGCCAGTGGCGTCGAACGAATGCAAGTTCGAACGGATGCCGATATCACTTGGGTACGAGAAAAATTGCTGACCCATGAAGCATTGGCAAATGCCATAGCCGCTGCCCTGTTAGTTGTTGAAGTAATCGCATGTGCTGAACATGAATTCATACAAAACAAGCACAGCGGAAAAGTCCCACTGATTGTCGATCGAAGAATATAAAAACAGAACGTTTCAACGGCCGTGCTTTTCAAACCAAAATGCCTGATTAGAAAGAGAATCCAGTGAAATCAATTCATTCGCTCGAACAACTCGTGTCTTTTGTACGACAACACTCAAACTACTACAGCGCGCATCTGAAACATTTACCCACCACAGGTATTACTTTAAAAGATTTACCGTTAACCAATGTGACCAACTATTGGACCGGCAGCAATGACTTGAATCATTGGTCGGTCTTGACGGGAAATGTTGATGATGCGTTGGTGTTTAAAACCGGAGGTTCGACCAGCCAGGGAAAACTTGCGGTTTACTCCTACGAGGAATGGCAAACACTGGTCAGTACATTCGGAAACAGTCTCTCTTCTCAATTGAACAATGGCGACCGCGTCGCCAATCTGTTCTTTTCAGGGGATCTCTACGCCAGTTTTCTGTTTGTCCACGATTCCCTGGCCCATGTCGGACGATCCATCTGTGAGTTTCCGTTTACCGGAGACATCGAACCGGACGTACTGGCGGATGCGATCGCACGACATCGAATCAATGTTCTGGCCGGGGTGCCCGCACAGTTGCTTCGATTCGCGGCCTACCTGACGCAGCATCGGCGTGTGCTGTGCGGGGTCGAGACGCTGCTGTATGGCGGCGAAAGCCTGTTTGCCCCGCAGCTGGCAATCCTCGGTGAAGTATTCCCCAACGCCCGTATTGCCTCTATCGGCTACGCCAGCGTAGACGCCGGGCTCATAGGGGCCAGCACTCGCGACTGCGCATTGGGCGAGCATCGGGTATTCGAACAGCAAACCTTGCTGCAAATCATCGATGAACACACCGGTGAAGTGATTGAAGAATGCGATCGTATCGGAATGCTAGTGCAGACCAATCTGACACGCCGGCTCATGCCGCTGCTGCGGTACCCGGTGGGCGACCGTGCATGTTGGCGTGAGCCGACCGCAACCCCGAGGCGTAAATTCGCCCTAAAGGGGCGTAGCGCCCACAGTCAGCGGGTACGAGTCGGCGTGCTGTCGCTGTTTACCGAAGAAATACACGAGATCATTCAGCGCATAGCGCACAGCGAGCAATGGCAATTGCTGATCGAACAGACCGGCTCCAAGGATCTGTTGAGCGTGAAGTGGGTGCCCGAACCTCAGTCACAAACCGTCGAGCCGGTACTGCGCGCATTGCGTGAAGCTTTGCTTGCCCACTACCCTGCCATCGACGACCTGAGCCGCGAGGGTCTGCTGGAGTTTCGAGTACTTTCCTGCGCAGCCACAGACCTGCAGCTTCACCCTCGCTCGGGCAAACAATTGCGAGTGCGGGATTTGCGAGTGTATGACGTTTGCTCGCAGGAGCCCGCGCAATGACCCGGTTGATACTTCGCCCCTACCGTCCTTCCGACGCAGATGCCCTGAGCCGGTTGTTTCGAGAGGTCTACGGCGATCTTTACGCTCAGCCGGATGTTTACCTGCCGGACATGATCAGTCAGCACAACACCGAAGGCCGTTGGCAATCCATGCTGGCCGTGGATGACGCTCGCGTACTCGGGCATGCCGCGTTGTGCCACGACACGGCTTCGAATACCGCGGAACTGGCCCTCAGCGTGGTGCATCCCGTCGCCCAGGGACAGCATATCGCGACGCGCCTGAGCCGAGAGTTATTGATGTTGTCGGGTTCTCTGGGGATCCGGAGCGTATCGATCAAGCAAGTGACCCACCATCCCTACACTCAACGCATGGCAGAGAATATCGGTTTTCACAGCACTGGACTGCTTCCCGATTACGTCCCTTCGCCATTCGGTGAATCGCTCCCGGAAACCATCGTGATGGGCAGTCACATGATCGAAGGACACACGCGCCCGCTCCCCGATATCCCCTGGCCTGAAAGCTGCCGAGCATTCATGCAGCACCTGTGCTCGGTGTTCGGAACCTGCCAGGACAAGGCGTCACGACCCGCGATGCCGTTGCAAATCAAACAACATCAGCATCGGTTCGACATTGTCATTCAGCGTTTGAACAGACGTTTGCTTGAGCAGATCAGCCAATTACCCCTGCACTGGCTGATCTCGGCACGGCTGGAACTGTCCCGGCACTTTGCCCGGGACATGCTGAGTTTTTCGGCTCTGGGCTTCGCCTTCACCGGCTTGATGCCCACGCCAGATGATAATGGCTGGTTCGCCCTGTTTCATCGAGGCGTCCAGTCTCGCCCCCTCAACCTGCACTGCGCGCACATGCAACGATTGCATGACGACTTACAGCAAAACGCAAATGCCACGAGACCCCACCGGTACGTCAACGCCCGTATCGGTTCCCGCTCAGCCGCTTGAGTGTTTTCTATAAAAGTCACCGCTCGGCTGCGCGCAAAGCTCCACCAGCCAATCGACAAACACCCTCACCCGTCGAGACAACTGGCGGTGCGGTGGATAGAGCGCCGTCAACGGAAACGCCGGTGGCGGCACTGCCTTTAGCACTTCACACAAACGGCCTTCGTCCAGTTGTCGGGCGACGTGATAATACGGGGTCTGGACCAGACCATAGCCCGCTTCGCAAGCGGCGAGATATCCATCGGCGCTGTTGACCGAAACCTGTTTGGGCAGATCGATCGGCTGCACCTGACCATCAACCACAAACTCCAGCCCGTAACGCTTGCTGGTGCTGCTGGAGAAATACTCCACCATCTGGTGGCCGTCGAGATCGGCCAGACACTGAGGCGTTCCGTGACGTTGCAAATATTGCGGGCTCGCGCAGGTGACCTGGTCCATCATGACCAGCGGCCTTGCCACCAGAGAATCGTCCTGGGCCGAGCCACCCCGCAACACGCAATCGACACCTTCGCGGATCAGATCCACTGGCCGGTCATTCAACCCGATTTCCAGTTCGATCAAGGGATACCGGGCAGTGAATTGCGGCAATGCCGGAATCACGATCAAACGTCCCACTCCCGCAGGCATATCCACTCGCAGCAGACCTTTGGGGTTTTGGCGAGCAGCGGAAAACACCGCTTCGGTTTCCTCCAGATCCGCCAGCAGCCGCACGCAACGCGGGTAATAGGCGGCCTCAAACGTCTTGGTGTGGAGACCCTGGATTTGTATTACCAGCACCGCATCGATCCGCAGGTGGCCATCGAGGAAACCGTCGGCGCCATGGCAGAACTGGTGAAGGCCGGCAAGGTGCGTTACCTGGGATTGAGTGAAGCATCGGCCGCCACGCTGGAGCGAGCGAACAAGGTTCACCCGATCAGCGCACTGCAAAGTGAATACTCGCTATGGAGCCGCGACCAAGAGGAGAACGGCTGCCTGGCAGCTTGCCAGCGTCTGGGTGTTGCTTTTGTGCCTTACAGTCCGTTGGGCCGGGGCTTTTTGACCGGTGCTCTAAGAAGTCCGGATGATTTCGCAGCCGACGACTACCGTCGCTTCAGTCCACGCTTTCAAGGGGAAAACTTCGCTAAAAACCTGTTGCTGGTGCAGCAAGTGCAGACCCTGGCCACTGACAAAGGTGTGACGGCGGGACAACTGGCGTTGGCGTGGGTCTTGGCCCAAGGGGATTACCTGATCCCGATTCCAGGCACCAAACAGCGTAAATACCTGGAAGAAAATGTGGCCGCGCTGGACGTGAAGCTGAGCCGCGAAGAGTTGCAGGCCCTGGAAGCGATATTCCCGGCCAATGCCACGGCAGGGCTGCGTTATCCGGAAGAAGTCATGAAGTTGCTTGACCGATAACAGGTGCCCGGCCCGTTCGATGGTTAGAGCGGGCCAGCGCTGCCAAACATCACGCCTTGGCGTTAACGCCCTTGTCATTAGGAACCGTCGTACCGTTGCCCTTGCCGTAAGCTTGCAAGTTCTGCAGTACGTAGATCGCCGTCTTGTATTCAGGGATCAGGCCAACGGCGTACTTGTCACCCTTGATACTGTTGTTCTGAATGGTGTCCAGTTGCGTGGCGAAATACTCCAGCGCATTGAACTTCGCATCCGGGTCTTTCTGTACGCCAAAACGATCAAACTTGTCACCGGCATTAAGCAAGGTCATCGAAGTAATATCGGAAATCAGGCCTTTGCCTCTCAAGAAGGCACTGAGATTGCCCAGTTGCTTGGCGGATACATTTTCCGGATCGAAGCCCTTGATGTTCCTGTGCAGTTTCTGTTCATCCATTTTCGCCGTATTCAGCGCATTGGGATTGCTTCCCACCAATGCCAGCATCTGCTTGACCCTGGCGCTGTGGGTAACAGGCTTGCCGCTGCCGGTATCCTTGACCAGTAAACCTGCCTTGCTCGTCCATGCGCCTGTATAGCCGATTGTCATGACCGGGCTCCCGACTGCGTGACGGGATGCCGATCATCCAAAACACACAGACGTCCTTGTGAGGCGACCATAAAAGTTCCTTGTTTATCCGAGTTAAGTGCGGGCGAGTATCGATGCACGCTTCAGCGTCACCAACAAATATTTCCGCTTTTTACAATTCTTGTACATTTACGACACATACCAAAAAGCCCCTTGTTTCATTGGCCAATACGAACTTTTCGATATTGGCGCAGATAACTAATCAAGCCCTTATGCACGTCTTGGTTAGTTTGTTTGTATCGATATGGACACGTCCCTTCCCGCCGTTCGTCACCCCAGGCAAATCTTGCACGATCGTACCTAAAGCTCGACATTCGTGAGCCGATACCCTTTCGATGCCCCGATTTTCAAACCCACACCCCCATAATAAAAACGCTGCGCAAGGACCGGTCCCATGCCCGCATTTCGTACCATTCAGGCTCGCTACACGCTGTTTCTGGTCCTGTTCATCCTGCTTTTATCCGTCCTGACCGTGGTTGGCATCAGTCAGCTGGTCGCGCCAAAACTGCGTCATACCGAAGAACAGGTAGCCCTCAATCGCATCGCCGAAGTGGCCGAGCAGATCCAGGGTGAACTGAACAAGGTGCAAGCCCAGCAGCGCAGCATCACTCAAACCATTCCCCTGCTCGACAGCGCCGCCATCGACACGGTCCTGCCGGGCCTGGTTGATCAGTACGGTGAACTGAAAGTCTTCGGTGGCGGGATCTGGCCATTGCCCGGTCAGCGCGAAGCCGGGCGCAATAAGTTCAGCACCTTCTGGCACCGCGATGCCTCGGGAAAACTGGCGGTCAATACGTTCTGGAACAGCGACGCCGCGCCCAACTATTACGACCAGACCTGGTACAAGGGCGGTATGCAGACTCCGCGCGGCCAATGTGCCTGGGCCGCCGCCTATAAAGATGACGCCAGCGCCGAACCGCGCACCAACTGCGCCATGGCCATTCAGAAAAATGGCGCGGCGTACGGTGTCTCGACCATTGACGTGACACTAGGCTTCTTCAATGACTTGGTGGCGCGCAAGGAAAAAGACCTGGGTGCCGAGATGCTGATCGTCGAGGCCGATGGCAAGATCATCAGCAACAGCTCGCGAATCAGCGGGCCGATCGTATTGAAAAACATCGCTGAACTGGCCGGCCAGTCGCCGTTTGCCGCTCAGGTCAAGGCCGGGCTGGCACAGCGGGACCAATCGCTGCAACGGGTCGAGTTCGATAACAACGGCGAAACCAGCACCTTCTTCATGCGCCCGATCGAAGGTACGCCGTGGTTCCTCGCCACCGCCCTGCCGACCACACTGATCACGGCCCAGCGTGACGATGTGCTCAACACGTTGAGCCTGTTGCAGATTCCGATGGTGATTCTGCTGGTGTTGCTGCAGGTCTATGCCATCCGCCAACTGATCCAGCGCATGAAAGCCCTGAAAGCCAATATCGACGCCTTGTCCACGGGTGATGCCGACCTGACCAAGCGCATCACCATCCGCGCCGAAGACGAACTCGGCGCCATCGGTCATTCGGTCAACACCTTTATCGCCTACTTGCAGAATATGATCGGCGAAGTTACTCAGGCGACGGGCGCAATGGCGTCGAGCCTGGAGAATCTGCAACGGACTTCCGCTCACACCAGCCAGATTCTGGTGCGTCATGCTTCGGAAACCGATCAGACCGTCACCGCCATTACCGAGATGAGTTCGACCGCCGACAGCGTCGCGCAGAACGCCGCCGAAACCGCCGCTTTCACGCAACGCGCCAACGAGCACGCGGATCGCTCCCGCGTGGTGGTCGGCGAAGCGTCGAGCAGTGTGGTGGCGTTGATCGATGAAGTAGCAAGTGCCACCCATAAAGTCGAAAACATGCAACAGGACGCCCAACGCATCACCGAAATTCTCGGGGTGATTGGCGCCATCGCCGGGCAAACCAATTTGCTGGCACTGAACGCCGCGATCGAAGCAGCCCGGGCCGGTGAGCAAGGCCGCGGGTTCGCGGTGGTCGCCGACGAAGTCCGCGCCCTCGCCGCCCGCACCCAGGCCAGCACTTCGGAAATCAACGAAATGCTAACCCGCCTGACCCAAGGCGTGAGTTCGTCGGTCAGCGCCATGGAAAACACCCAGGTCAGCTGTCAGTCGGCTGCCGACGCCACGGCCCGGGTCAACTCCGGCCTGGATGAAATGGCCGGCTCCGTCAGCCACATCAACAGTCTGAGTACCCAGATCGCCACCGCCGCCGAGCAGCAAAGCGCCGTGACCGAAGAGATCAATCGCAGCATGGTGCAGATCCGCCATATGGTCGATGAGCTGGTGAAAAGCGGCCAGGCCAGTGAGCTCAACACTCAGCAACTGCTGGAAGCCAATAACCGGGTGAGCACGATCATGGGGCGTTTCAAGGTTCGTTGATCGCAAAAGCAAGGCATGCCCTTCGGTGAGGGGCTTGCCCTGATGCCAGCCAGAGAAACATCGTACCTGTGGCGAGGGAGCTTGCTCCCGCTGGGGCGCAGCGGCCCCGAATCTGCCAACGTGGGGATCCGGATCGAATACGAGCGTCTGGTTTTGCGACTGCTTCGCAGCCAAGCGCAAGCAAGCTCCCTCGCCACAATGCGTTACTCATGCTGTATTACTTCGAAACAATCCGCCTCCTCTTCGCGAGAGAAAATGGTCAAAATGCATCTTTTTGGCCACAACCCGAGACGAGATCCCCATGCGAACCCACCTGCGTCTGGCCGCCCTGAGCGCCCTTTTCATCTCTTCCCTGGCCCAGGCTGCTGAGCTGATTCCCATCGAAGTTCATCGCGATGCCAACTGCGGTTGCTGCAAAAAATGGGTCAGCCATCTGGAAGCCAACGGTTTTAAGGTCGCAGACCATGTTGAAGCCGACATGAGCCAATTCAAGCAACAACACGGTGTGCCACCTCGGCTCGCGTCGTGTCACACCGGCCTTATCAACGGCAAATTCGTCGAAGGCCACGTGCCGGCCGATCAAGTACTGGCCTTGAGCAAGCGTGACGATTTGTTGGGGGTTGCCGCACCCGGCATGCCCATGGGCTCGCCCGGCATGGAAATGGACGGCATGAGTGATGCCTATCAAGTGATCGGTTTGAAAAAGGACGGCACTGACGTGGTGGTGGCGGACTACCCCGCCCATTGATGTTCGGCGCCTACATCGGGCTGTTTCTCGCGGCGTTCGGTGCCGCGACGCTGCTGCCACTGCAATCCGAAGCAGTGCTGGTGGGGTTGTTGCTCAGCAATCAGGATTGGCTCTGGTCGTTGTTGGCAGTCGCTACGCTGGGCAATGTGCTGGGCTCGTTACTGAACTGGTGGCTGGGGCGCGGCATCGAGCGGTTTCGCGAGCGGCGCTGGTTTCCGGTCAGCCCTCGCCATCTCGAGCAAGCCCAAAAGCACTACCAGCGTTATGGCCATTGGTCGTTGCTACTCAGTTGGGTGCCCATCATCGGCGATCCACTGACGCTGGTGGCTGGCGTCATGCGCGAACCGCTGGGGCGTTTCCTGGTGATCGTGACACTCGCCAAGGGCGCCCGCTATGGTGTGTTGGCCGTGGCTACGCTGGGATGGATGGGTTGAATGATCAGGGCCATGGCGGCGCGGAACCTGTGGGAGCGGGCTTGCTCGCGAAGAGGGAGTGTCAGTCGACATTAATGTTGTCTGGCACACCACCTTCGCGAGCAAGCCCGCTCCCACATGGATTTCGCTCGGCATTGCGGCCATGACCTATGTTTAATGTCACCCTAATCATGCCGGTCCAGCATCGGCGGATTTCCTGTGGAGCTTTACCCATGTCGCCCATCCTCTCCCGCTGGTTACCCGGCCTGCTGCTGACAGCGGCTCTGCCCGTTCTCGCTCACGCCCAGAACCAGAACCAGAACCAGGCCGAAACGCCGGAATACGGCCCGCAACTTCAGGGCTTCGATTACCCCTACACGATCAAGTACTTCGACTTTGAGTCCCAAGGCAAACCCCTGCAGATGGGTTACATGGACGTTGCCGCCCAAGGCAAGGTCAATGGACGCAGCGTGGTGCTGATGCACGGCAAAAACTTCTGCGGCGCGACCTGGGACAGCTCGATCAAGGCGCTGAGCGAGGCCGGTTACCGGGTCATCGCGCCGGACCAGATCGGTTTTTGCACCTCCAGCAAACCGGACCACTATCAATACAGTTTCCAGCAACTGGCAGCCAACACCCAGCAACTGCTCAAAACCCTGGGCATCCAGAAGGCCACCCTGCTCGGCCACTCCACCGGCGGCATGCTCGCGACCCGCTATGCGTTGCAATACCCCGATCAAGTCGAACAGTTGGCCCTGGTCAATCCAATCGGCCTGGAGGACTGGAAAGCCCTTGGCGTGCCCTATCTCACGGTTGATCAATGGTATGAGCGCGAGCTGAAAGTCACGGCGCAGGGTATCCACGACTACCAACGCAACACCTATTACGACGGCCGCTGGAAGCCGGAGTTTGATCGTTGGGTGAACATGTACGCGGGCCTGGCCAAAGGGCCAGGAAAAACAGCGGTGGCTTGGAACTCGGCGCTGATTTACGACATGATCTTCACCCAACCGGTGTACTACGAGTTCAAGGACCTGAAAGTGCCGACCCTGCTGCTGATTGGCACCCGCGACACCACGGCCATCAACAAGAACATCGCACCGCCCGAGGTCAAGGCGAAAATCGGTCATTACGACGTACTCGGCAAGCAAGTGGCGAAACTGATTCCCCGGTCGACACTGATTGAATTCCCGGGCCTTGGCCACGCGCCGCAGATGGAGGAACCGGCCAAATTCCATCAGGCTTTACTCGACTGGCTAAACAAAACAAATCCCGTTCGTTGATGAGGTAAGGCTGATGGCGGTGCAGATTGCGGTGATCGATGATTGGCAGGACGTGGCTCGCGATGTGGTGGACTGGTCGGTGCTGGACAGCATCGGCCAGGTGAGTTTTATCCATGACTACCCGGCCGACAACGAAACCCTGGCCGAACGGCTCGGCGCATTCGAGGTGATCTGCGTGATGCGCGAGCGCACCCGGTTCGATGAAGACCTGCTGCGCCGCTTGCCCACACTCAAGCTGCTGGTCACCGGCGGCATGCGCAACGCCGCCCTGGACCTGAAAGCCGCCGCCGCGCTGGGCATTCAGGTGTGCGGCACCGACAGCTACAAACACGCCGCCCCCGAACTGACCTGGGCGCTGATCATGGCCGCCACCCGCAACCTGGTGGCCGAAGCCAACGCCTTGCGCGCCGGTCAATGGCAACAAGGATTGGGCGGCGACCTGCAGGGCAAGACCTTGGCGATTCTCGGTCTGGGCAGCATTGGTCAACGGGTAGCCCGGTTCGGGCAGGTGTTCGGCATGCGGGTGATTGCCTGGAGCGAAAACCTGACCGCCGAACGGGCTGCCGAGGTCGACGTCACCTATGTCAGCAAACAGGAACTGTTCGAGCAGGCCGATGTGCTGTCGGTCCATCTGGTGCTCAGCGAGCGCAGCCGAGGGTTGGTTGACACTCAGGCACTGGACTGGATGAAACCCACGGCATGGTTGGTCAACACTGCCCGCGGGCCCATTGTCGATGAGTCGGCATTGATCAAGGCTCTTCAAAAAAAACGCTTGGCGGGCGCGGCGCTGGATGTGTTCGAGCACGAACCGTTACCCCGCCATCATCCTTTCAGAACGCTGGACAATGTGCTGGCCACGCCGCATATCGGGTATGTCAGCCGGCAGAACTACCAACTGTTCTTTTCGCAAATGATCGAGGACATTCAAGCTTGGGCGGCGGGAGCGCCGATCCGGCTGCTGGGCTGAAACCGAGTTATCGTTCATCGCGAGCAGGCTCGCTCCCACATTGGATCTTGGGTGTACACAGAATGTGTGACGAAGCAGATCCAAATGTGGGAGCGAGCCTGCTCGCGATGAGGCCCTCAAACCCACCACCTCCCCCTAAATTTCACGCACCACAACGGTGCAAACACCTACCCCTCCGTGCCCATCGCCAGAACTTCCTGGTCCCGATTTGACCCGCACCAGAAAATAAACCTGCCCTTCGTCGGTGCGCCTCCCCGCAAAGCGCTATGCCTGTACCCTCTTTTGACCGATTGTCGAACAATTTCACCCGTTGGCCGCCCCCGCTCTAAGTTCTGGCCTAGACTGATTTTCGCGGAGTAAAACCGGCTGGTCATTCGGTGAAAAAAATAGAAACTTTTGGTGCTGGCCTCGTGTCAGGTTAAAGGTAGGGCCACAGCGACTGGTGCATTCCTTGCAACAGCCACTTCACCCATTCTGCTTCAGCGCATGGGCAGCACTTGCTCACCGATGCGTAGCGCGTTTGCGCCCGGCCACAGGATTTGGCCACGAACACCGTTTGTGCCAGGCCTAGAATTAGATCAACAACACGGGAGATTCATATGATCAGTGCGGCTTTAGATATCCAGGGAGAACGTGCTCATCAGCAGGTCGGGGAAACGAGCACCGTCGGTGTCCTCAATGCCAAATCGGTCAAAGCGCCGGTCCCCAAGACACTGGCACCGGTAGTCAGTCAGAATCCCAACAAGAAGAGAGTCCTGTTCGTCACCTCGGAGATTGCCGACCTGGTAAAGACCGGAGGTCTTGGCGACGTTTCCGCCGCACTGCCCCGGGCGATGGCGCATCTGCACGATGTGCGTGTGCTGATCCCCGGTTATCCGCAAGTGATGAACAGCGAAAACCCGATTCATATCATCGGTGAACTGGGCGGGCACGCAGCGTTGCCGCCCTGCAAGATCGGGCGCATGGACATGCCCGATGGCCTGGTCATTTACGTGTTGATCTGCCCTGAATTGTACGAGCGCGAAGGTTCACCTTACGGCGCCAACAACGGCCGCGACTGGCCGGACAACCACATTCGTTTCGCCCGACTGGGCCTCGCAGCAGCCGATATCGCCGCCAACCTCGCCCAAATTCACTGGTGCCCGGACCTGGTGCACGCCCACGACTGGCCCGCGGGCCTGGCGCCGGCCTATATGCACTGGCGTGGCCAACGCACCCCGACCCTTTTCACCATTCACAACCTGGCGTACCAAGGTGTCACCAGCCTCGGTTCGTGCCCGGAACTCGGTATCCCCATGCATGCCTTGCAACAGGAAGGCATGGAGTTTTACGGCAAGATGTCGTTCCTCAAGGCCGGTATGGCCTACTCGAGCCACATCACCACCGTCAGCGCGACCTATGCCCAGGAAATCACCACGCCGGCCTTTGGCTGCGGTCTCGACGGTTTTCTCGCCGCCAAGACCCAGCAAGGCTTGCTCAGCGGGATTCCCAATGGCATCGATGAAAGCTGGGATGCAGCGACCGATCCGCACCTGTTCCACCCGTTCGGCATCGGCGACTGGGACGGCAAAGCAGTCAACGCCGCGCATGTTCGCCGGCTGTTCGACCTCGACGACTCCGAAGGTCCGCTGTTCGCCGTGGTCTCGCGGCTGGTCTACCAGAAAGGCCTGGACCTGACCGAAGCAGTGGCTGAATACATTGTCGCCAACGGCGGGCAGATCGCGATCATCGGCCGTGGCGAACCGGAAGAAGAACAAGCCATGCGTGAACTGGCGCTGCGCTTCCCCGGGCAAGTCGGCGTGCACATCGGCTTCAATGAAACCGACGCCCGCCGGATGTTCGCCGGCAGCGATTTCCTGCTGATGCCTTCGCGTTATGAACCCTGCGGCCTGAGCCAGATGTACGCCCAGCGCTTCGGCTCATTGCCGGTGGCCCGCAATACCGGCGGCCTGGCCGACACCATTGAAAACGGCGTGACCGGTTTCCTCTTCGACGAATCCACGGTGGAAAGTTATCGCGAAGCCTTGAGCCGCGCGTTCAAGGTGTTCGCCTTCCCCGGCCTGCTCAACGCGATGCGTTGCCGAGCCATGGCGGCGCCGTTCAACTGGTGCAAGGCAGTCGAACCCTACGCCGAACTCTACGAACAACTGGTGGCTAAAGCGCTGGGAAAATCGGGCAAACAGTAAGAGGCTTTCAACGATGCCGTTACGGACCCTTGAGACCTGGCCCCACGGCGCAATCATGCTGGACGCAGAACACACGCGTTTTGCCTTGTGGGCGCCAGATGCGTTTTTTGTCAGTCTCGAACTGGAAGATGGACAATCCCTGCCACTGCTGCCTCAGGCCGATGGCTGGTTTGTGATCAAGACCCGCTGCCCCGCGGGTACCCGCTACCGCTACAACATCGATGGCGAGCTTACGGTGCCGGACCCGGCGTCCCGCGCCCAGGCGGGCGATATCGACAGCCACAGCGTGGTGGTCGATCCCCTCGCCTATCGATGGCAACACAGCGCCTGGCAAGGTCGACCGTGGAATGAGGCGGTGATCTACGAATTGCACGTCGGCGCACTCGGCGGCTTCAGCGAGGTCGAACAACACCTGGCGCACCTGGTTGAGTTGGGGATTACCGCCATCGAACTGATGCCGCTGGCGCAGTTCCCCGGCGAACGTAACTGGGGCTATGACGGGGTTTTGCTTTATGCGCCTCAAGCCTCCTACGGCTCGCCCGAACAACTCAAACACCTGATCGACACGGCCCACGGCCATGGTTTGGCGGTGATTCTCGATGTGGTCTACAACCATTTCGGCCCCGACGGCAATTACCTGCATCGCTACGCAGAAGGCTTTTTCCGCGAAGACAAACACACCCCGTGGGGCGCGGCGATCGACTTCCGGCGGCGCGAGGTGCGCGACTTCTTTATCGACAACGCGCTGATGTGGTTGTTGGAGTACCGCTTCGACGGCCTGCGTCTGGACGCGGTGCATGCCATCGAAGACCCGGACTTCCTTCAGGAGCTGGCGCAACGGGTGCGGCGGCAAACCGATCCGGCGCGACACGTGTGGCTCATGGCGGAAAACGAACACAACCAGGCCAGCCTGCTGGAGCAAGGTTTCGACGCTCAGTGGAACGATGACGGCCATAACGCCCTGCACGTTCTGCTCACGGGTGAAACCGATGCCTATTACGCCGACTATGCCCGGCAGCCCACCGAACAGCTCGCCCGTTGCCTGAGCCAGGGCTTCGTGTTTCAGGGCCACATCACCCGCCACGGTACGGCGCGCGGTGAGCCGAGCGGTCACTTGCCGCCCACGGCCTTCGTGCTGTTCCTGCAGAACCACGACCAGATCGGCAATCGCGCCTTTGGCGAGCGTCTGCATCAGTTGGCCCATCCTGATGCCCTTTACGCCGCCACCGCGTTGCTGCTGTTGTCGCCGATGATCCCGCTGATGTTCATGGGCGACGAATTCGCCGCCGAGCAACCATTCCTGTTTTTCACCAGCCACCACGGTGAACTGGCGGAGTTGGTGCGCGAAGGACGACGCAATGAATTCGCGGCGTTCAGCGCCTTTGCCGATCCGCACAAACGCGAGCAGATTCCCGACCCGAACGCGACGCAGACCTTCGAAGCTTCACGGCCGAAACTGAGCGCCAGCCGCCAATCGCCGGTTTATGAGCTGTATCGCCAACTGCTGAAGATCCGCCATCAACACATCATCCCGCACCTGCCCGGCGCCCAGGCGCTGGGTGCGCAGGTACTGGCCGCGGGCGCGGTGTCGGCGCGCTGGCGGTTGGGCGATGGCAGTCAGTTGCGCATTGACCTGAACCTCAGCGATGCGCCCGTGGTCCACACCCCACAGGCCGACGCGACATTGCTGTTCGAACACCCGCCACAATCGGCCGGTCTGTTGAATCAGGGCACACTTGCCCCGTATTGCGCGCTAGTCAGCCTCACGGCCGCAGCCCCTTTGCTACCCCCGGATGGAGAGCGCCCATGAGCAATGCGCAACTGGAAATACTGGCCAGCCGAGCAGGCCTGGCCGTCGACTGGATCGATGCCAATGGCCGTCCACAGAAAGTCACCCCGGCGGTGTTGCGCTCGGTGCTCAGCGGGCTTGGCCATCCCGCCAACACTGCCCAGGAGATCGACGCCAGCCTGCTGCAATTGCAGGAAGTGCAACAAACCCGGCACCTGCCACCGCTGTTGACCTGCGATGTGGGCGTCGGCCTGGACCTGGCCCACTACTTCGAACCGCAAACCCCGTGTGAAATCCATCTCGAAGACGGCTCACGGATCAACTTGAAGCTCGATGACAACGCTGTGTTGCCCGGGCTGGTGCCGGTGGGTTATCAGCACGTCAGCATCGATGATCAATCCTTCACCCTGGCGGTGGCACCCCAGCGCTGCTACAGCGTCGGCGACGCGGTTGATAGTAAAAACCCCCGCGCCTGGGGCCTGAGCGTGCAGCTGTACTCGCTGCGCCGTCCCGGCGATGGCGGTTTCGGCGATACCCAGGCCCTCGAAGATCTGGCCCGGGTGGCCGGGGAACGAGGCGCCGAAGCGTTGGCGATCAGCCCGCTGCATGCGATGTTCAGCGGCGACACCCAGCGTTACAGCCCTTACTCGCCCTCCAGCCGCTTGTTCCTCAATAGCCTGTACGCGGCGCCCGGTGCGATTCTCGGTGAGCGTGCCCTGCGCACCGCGATCGACGCCACCGGCCTTGCCGCTGAGCTCAAGCACCTTGAAGCACTGCCGCTGATCGACTGGCCCACCGCCGCCGAAGCCAAGCATCGCTTGCTTGAAGCCTTGTATGAAGGATTCACCCACGGCGAACACCCCTTGCACCCGGATTTCAGCAGCTTCCGCCATGCCGGTGGCGAAGCGCTGGAAAATCATTGCCGCTTCGAAGCCATCCAGGAAGCCCGTGCGAGGCGCGGTGAAAGCCTCGACTGGCGCGAGTGGCCCGAACAATGGCGTGACCCGCGCAGCACCGCCCTGGCGCATTTTGCCGAAGAAAACTCGACCCGCATCGGCTACTACGCGTTTTGCCAATGGCTGATCGCGCGCAGCCTGGAACGCGCCCAAGCCGCCGCCCGCGGTGCCGGCATGGGCATCGGCCTGATTGCCGACCTGGCGGTGGGCGCCGACGGCGGCGGCAGCCAGGCCTGGAGTCGTCAGGACGAATTGCTCACCTCGCTGACCGTGGGTGCGCCACCGGACATCCTCAACCGTTCCGGCCAGGGCTGGGGTATTTCCGCGTTCTCCCCCGAAGGCCTGGTGCGCAACGGCTTTCGCGCGTTCATCGAAATGCTGCGGGCCAACTTCGCCCATGCCGGCGGCCTGCGTATCGATCACGTCATGGGGCTGCAACGACTGTGGGTGATCCCCAACGACGCACAACCCCGCGACGGTGCCTACCTCTATTACCCGGTGGACGACCTGCTGCGCTTGCTGACCCTCGAATCCCATCGACATCAGGCCATCGTCCTCGGCGAAGACCTCGGCACCGTGCCCGAGGGGCTGCGCGAGAAACTCATCGCGCGCTCGATTCTCGGCATGCGCGTGCTGCTGTTCGAACAGGACAACACTCACTTCAAGTCGATTCTCGAATGGCCGGACAACGCCCTGGCAACCACCAGCACCCACGACCTGCCGACGCTCAATGGCTGGTGGCATGGCCGCGATATCGATTGGAGCGCGCGCTTGAATCTGGTCGACGCCCCAGGGGAAATCGAATGGCGCCAACACCGTGAACGCGAGCGCGAAGGTTTGCGCCGGGTGCTGAGCCAGGACCCGCAGAATTTCCGCGAAGAGTCCCACGAAACCGATCAGGTGCTCGACGCCGCGATCCGCTTCCTCGGCCATACCCGCGCGCCGCTGGTACTGTTGCCAATGGAAGATGCCTTGGGTATCGAACAGCAGGCCAACCTGCCCGGCACCACCGACACCCATCCCAACTGGTCCCGCAGGCTGCCCGGCGACAGCGAAGCCCTGCTCGATGATCCGGACGCCGCCCGGCGCCTGGAACTGCTCGCCTGTGCGCGACTTCAGGCGGCCGAGCGTGACCAATGAATCAACTGTTCAACCAACCGCTGCGGGCGACTCTGCGGCTGCAATTTCATAAAAGTTTCACTCTGGATCAGGCGGTGCCGCTGGTGCCGTACTTCGCCAGCCTGGGCATCAGCCACGTCTATGCCTCGCCGCTGCTCGCCGCCCGCGCAGGGTCCATGCATGGCTACGACGTGGTGGACCCGACCACGGTCAACCCTGAACTGGGTGGCGAAGCTGCATTGCGCCGTTTAGTCGCTGCATTGCGCGAACAGAACATGGGGCTGATCCTCGACATTGTCTCCAATCACATGGCCGTCGGCGGTGGCGACAACCCTTGGTGGCTCGACTTGCTCGAATGGGGGCGACTGAGCCCTTACGGCGAGTTCTTCGACATTCAATGGCACTCGCCCGACCCGTTGATGGAGGGCCAATTGCTGCTGCCTTTTTTGGGCAGCGATTACGGCATCGCCTTGCAGGACGGCACCCTTCCCTTGCGTTTCGATGCCCGGCGCGGCGCTTTTTATGTCGAGCACTACGAACATCACTTCCCGATTTGCCCCGCCAACTACGGCGAATTGCTCAAAGCCGATGATCAATTGAATGCCGAGCAGGTCGAGCAGCTCAAATCCCTGGCAGACCGCTTCAGTACCTTGAGTTACCAGACCGACGCGCACAGCCTGGCAATTGCGCTGAAAACCGAGCTGCATGAACTCGCCAGCGATCCGGCGATTCTTCACGCCATCCAGCACACGCTCGGCACGTACGACTCGCTCACCCCCGAAGGTTTCCAGCGCCTGCATAACCTGCTGGAGCGCCAGAGTTATCGCCTGGCCAGTTGGCGCACCGCGGCGGACGACATCAACTGGCGGCGCTTTTTCGACATCAATGAACTGGGCGGCCTGCGCGTCGAACGTCCGGCGGTGTTCGAGGCGACCCATGCAAAAATCTTCGAGCTGGTGGCCGAGGGTCTTGTCGACGGGCTGCGCATCGATCACATCGATGGCCTCGCCGACCCGCGTGGTTACTGCCGCAAATTGCGCCGTCGAGTCGATAGCCTGGCACCGGGCAGGCACCTGCCGATCTACGTCGAGAAGATCCTCGGCGAAGGTGAAACCTTGCACCGCGACTGGTCCGTCGATGGCAGCACCGGTTACGAATTCATGAACCAGTTGTCATTGCTGCAACACGACCCCGAAGGCGCCCAGACCCTGGGTGAACTCTGGAGCCGGCACAGCGAACGGCCCGCCGATTTTCGTCAGGAAGCGCAACTGGCGCGCCAGCAGATTCTCAACGGCTCCCTCGCCGGGGATTTCGAAAGTGTCGCCCACGCTCTGTTGCAAGTGGCCCGGGACGATCTGATGACCCGGGACCTGACCCTCGGCGCGATTCGTCGGGCCTTGCAGGAACTGATCGTGCACTTCCCGGTGTATCGCACTTACATCAGCCCGCTGGGCCGAAACTGCGCCCAGGACGAGGTGTTTTTCCAGCAGGCCATGGACGGTGCAAGGCAAACCCTCGGCGAGGCCGACTGGCCCGTGCTCGATTGCCTGTCCGGTTGGCTCGGCGGTCAACCCTGGCGCAAACACCCGGTGGGCCGCCCACGCAAACTGCTCAAGCATGCCTGCGTGCGCTTCCAGCAACTGACCTCACCGGCGGCGGCCAAGGCAGTGGAAGACACCGCGCTTTATCGCTCGGCGGTGCTGCTGTCGCGCAACGATGTCGGCTACAACACCGAGCAATTCAGCGCTCCGGTAGCTGACTTCCATGCTGCCTGCGTCAATCGCCTCGCCGAGTTCCCCGACAACCTGCTGGCCACCGCGACCCACGACCACAAACGCGGCGAAGACACCCGCGCGCGGCTGGCGGTGTTGAGCGAACGCAGCGCCTGGTATGCCGAACAGGTCGAACACTGGCGAACCCTGGCCGATGAGTTGCGCATTGAACCCGGCGCGCCTTCGGCGGGTGACGAGCTGATTCTTTATCAAGCGATCCTCGGCAGTTGGCCGCTGGAGCTGCACAGCAACGATCAAGTGGCGCTCGAGGACTACGCCAAACGCCTCTGGCAGTGGCAACAGAAAGCCCTGCGCGAAGCCAAGTTGCAAAGCAGCTGGAGTGCGCCAAACGAGGGGTATGAACAGGCGACCCATGGGTTTCTCGAACGCTTGCTGCTCAGCCCCGAAGGCCAGCCACTGCGCACGGCCATCGGTGCGGCGGCGCAGAGCATCGCCGCACCGGGTGCATTGAATGGCTTGGCGCAAACCTTGCTGCGAATGACTGTGCCGGGGGTACCGGACCTCTATCAGGGCAACGAGTTCTGGGACTTCACACTGGTCGATCCGGACAACCGTCGGCCGGTGGATTACGCCAGCCGTCAGCAGGCCATGAACCTACGGTTGGACCTGCCCGATCTGTTGGTGAACTGGCGTGACGGGCGCATCAAACAAACCCTGATCGCCCAGACGTTACACCGGCGTGCCGAGCATGCAGGGCTGTTTCAAAAAGGGACTTATCAAGCCCTTGAAGTCCTTGGCAGCCAGGCTCACCGGGTACTGGCGTTTGCTCGTGAATGGCAGGGAAAACGGGCTATCGTGGTAGTACCGATCCGCTGTGCCGAACTGCTGGAAAACAGTGCCGAACCACAGATTGATGCGCCGCTCTGGGGCGATACACGGGTCAAGTTGCCGTTCGCCGCCCCTGAAGAAAATCTGAAGGGACTTTTTACAAGCGTCATAGTCACAAAACACAGGGAACTGTTGGTCAGCACCGCGCTGGGGAATTTCCCGGTCAATCTCTTTATCCAAACGACCCAAGCTTGAGTTCAGTTCAGGAGCATTGCGATGAGTACCGACGATAAACGCATCCGCGAATTTGCCTATCAAATCTGGGAATCCGAAGGAAAACCCACGGGCCAGGAAAAACGCCATTGGGAGATGGCCTGCAAACTGGCCGACGCTGAAGCCCAAGCCAAAGCGCTGGCGCCCGGCAAGTCATCGAAAGCTGGCAGCAAAAGCATCGGTGCCAAGTCCGCGGTCGGCAAGCCCGACGGCAAGCTCAATGCCAAAGGCGTCGAACCCAAAACCAAGGCCAAAGCCAAAGCCAAACCCTCTGCTTCGACAGTGACCCCGCTTGGCGAAAAAAACGTCGAGAAAAAGCCACGCGCTGCGCGCAAACCGCCAACGACCTGACGCGTTTATCGCCTTGCCTCGCTTGATTTGTGGCGTCTCTCTCGCCACCGAGGGCGCGCTCGCCCTCGAAAAAAACCAGAGCCACGGTTCATCGCAGCCGAGTACCGTCACCCCATGCAGGAGCAACTATGAGCAGTCCAAAGAAAACCGCGCCCGAACCTCGTGCCGAGGCTTCGCGAATCCGTGAAGGCTTGCCCTTCCCGCTAGGCGCGACCTGGGATGGCCTGGGGGTCAATTTCGCGCTGTTTTCAGCTAACGCGACCAAGGTCGAACTGTGCATCTTCGACGATTCCGGCGAGGTGGAACTCGAGCGTATCGAGTTACCGGAATACACCGACGAGATCTACCACGGCTACTTGCCTGACGCCCACCCGGGGTTGATCTACGGCTATCGCGTGTACGGTCCTTACGACCCGGCCAATGGTCATCGTTTCAACCCCAACAAGCTGCTGATCGATCCCTACGCCAAGCAATTGGTCGGTCGATTGAAATGGTCTGAAGCGTTGTTCGGCTACACCATCGGCCACCCTGACGCCGACCTCAGTTTCGATGAACGGGACAGCGCGCCCTTCGTGCCCAAATGCAAAGTGATCGACCCGGCTCACACCTGGGGTCATGACCATCGCGTCAGCGTGCCGTGGGACAAAACGATCATTTATGAAACACACGTACGCGGTTTCAGCATGCGTCACCCCTCCGTCCCCGAGAACCTGCGTGGCACCTTCGCCGGGTTGATGGTCGATGACGTGCTCGAACACATCCGCAAGCTCGGTGTATCGACCGTCGAATTGCTGCCGATTCATGCCTTCGTCAATGACCAGCATCTGCTGCACAAAGGCATGACCAACTACTGGGGTTACAACAGCATTGCATTCTTTGCCCCGGACCCGCGCTACCTGGCCAGCGGCAAGATCGCCGAGTTCAAGGAGATGGTCGCGCACCTGCACGAGGCCAATCTGGAAGTGATCCTCGACGTGGTCTACAACCACACCGCCGAGGGCAACGAACAAGGCCCGACCCTGTCGATGCGCGGCATCGACAACGCCTCTTACTACCGCTTGATGCCCGACGACAAGCGCTACTACATCAACGATTCCGGGACCGGCAACACCCTGGACCTGAGTCACCCGTGCGTGCTGCAAATGGTCACCGACTCCCTGCGTTACTGGGCCACGGAAATGCACGTGGACGGCTTCCGTTTCGACCTGGCGACCATTCTTGGCCGTTATCACGACGGTTTCGACGAGCGTCACAGCTTTCTCGTGGCCTGCCGCCAGGACCCGGTGCTGCGCCAGGTGAAGATGATCGCAGAAGCCTGGGATTGCGGCCCCGGCGGCTATCAGGTCGGGAATTTCCCGCCGGGCTGGGTCGAATGGAACGACAAATTCCGCGACACCGTGCGTGCGTTCTGGAAAGGCGACGACGGCCAACTCGCCGACTTCGCCAGCCGCATGACCGCCTCCGGTGAGATGTTCAACCAGCGTGGGCGCCGGCCGTATGCGTCGCTTAACTTCGTCACCGCCCACGACGGTTTCACCCTCAACGACCTGGTGTCGTACAACGACAAACACAACGAAGCCAACGACGAGAATAATCAGGACGGCAGCAACAACAACCTGTCCTGGAACCACGGTGTCGAAGGCCCCACCGACGATCCCGAGATCAATGAGCTGCGCCAGCGGCAAATGCGCAACTTCTTCGCCACGTTGCTGCTGTCCCAGGGCACGCCGATGCTGGTGGCTGGCGACGAATTCGCCCGCACCCAGGAAGGCAACAACAATGCTTACTGTCAGGACAGCGAGATCGGTTGGGTCAATTGGGACCTGAGCGAAGACGGCAAGGCTCTGCTCAAGTTCGTCAAACGCCTGATCAAATTGCGCCTGACCTATCCGATTCTGCGTCGCGGGCGCTTCCTGGTGGGCAACTACAACGAAGACATCGGCGTCAAGGACGTGACCTGGCTGGCCCCGGACGGCAGCGAAATGTCCATCGAACAATGGGAAGAAGGCCACGGTCGTTGCCTGGGTATGTTGCTCGATGGCCGCGCCCAGGAAACCGGCATTCGCCGCAAGGGCGCCGACGCGACCCTGCTGCTGGTGGTTAACGCCCACCATGACATCGTCAACTTCCTGCTCCCGGAAGTGCCTGACGGCGGTTTCTGGACCTGCATGATCGACACCAATCAACCGTCGATTCGGGGCCAGGAACGCTTCGAGTTCGGTCACCAATATTCGGTCACCGGTCGCTCGCTGCTGCTGTTCGAATTGCAGCGCGAAGAAGAAGAGTGAACGGGGCTCTCGGGGGCAAGCCGTAATGAAATCCGTAGGGACGGTTTCGCTGATTATTTGCGAAGCCTGACACAGCCTGGGTTAAAAAAACCGCATCAGACCAAAGACTGAGGCGACGAATAGCGATCCATGAGCAATACTCTGCCCGCGGCAATCCAGGGTTCGGAGCGCTGCAATTGCTATTTACCCCGCCTTCACGGGTCTGCCAGGCTTGCGCCCTCGCAAGCATTGCGCACGACTGAGGGCCAGACAGAACAAGGACGTAGCGCCTATGAAAACGGTTTCCATCAGCGAAAGTGGTCTGCCCGCGCAGATCTGGAACAGCGCCCAGCAACTGGACAACATCCCTGTCATCGATACCGAAACCCTGGTCCCGGCCGGCGCTCGCGCAGTGGTGATCGCGCCGCATCCTGGCGATGAAGTGGTGACCTGCGGCGGCCTCCTGCAACAGCTGTGCGCCCTTGGTCATCCTCTGCAATTGATCTCGATCACCGACGGTAGCTACAGTCATTTTGGTTCGCGACAGTGGTCACAGAAACGCCTGAGCGTATTCCGCCCCCAGGAAAGCGTCGAAGCCTTGCGCCGGCTCGGAGTGCCGATGCACAGCCTGAAGTGGATTCGCGCCGGCTTCACCGACAGCGGGCTGGCCGAACGGGAGTCTGAACTGACCCAATTCATCGTCCGCTACCTGCGCCCCGGCGATGTGGTGTTCACCACCTGGCGCGAAGACGGCCACCTGGACCACGACGCCGTCGGCTGCGCCAGCGCCAGGGCCGCAGCGCTGGTCGGTGCGACGCTCAACGAAATACCGGTTTGGGCCTGGCACTGGCCGACACGTGACCATGGGCTGATCCCCTGGCATCGCGCGCGCAAGGTACGCCTCGACACCTGGACCGTCGCGCGTAAAAGCCATGCCACCTACGCCTACGCCAGCCAACTCGACGGTGAGCCGATAATCGGCGCCTCCCCGTCAGTGCCCCGGGTACTGCTGGAGCGCATGCGTTTGCCGTATGAAATTGTGTTTGTCTGAATCATTCGAGGAATGTCTTTTGTGGCTGGGGGCTTTTGTGGCGAGGGGGCTTGCCCCCGTTGGGTCGCGAAGCGGCCCCAAAAGCTTTGCGACTGCTTCGCAGCCGAACGGGGGCAAGCCCCCTCGCCACAAAAGCCCGCTCCCACATTGGATTGGCGTCGCTCAAACTGAACTGCACGCCCATGCACCAGTCGCATGCATACATCAGCCTGATTCAGAGGAGTGAACGTGACCAGCGATGCCGAACGACAGGCCGTCGAATCTATGCCACCGAACACGCCTGCGGCGGTTCATCGACTCAGAGTGCTGACGGTCAACACCCATAAAGGCTTCACTGCCCTCAACCGGCGTTTCATCCTCCCGGAGTTGCGTGAAGCGGTACGCAGCACGTCGGCAGACCTGGTGTTTCTGCAGGAAGTGGTCGGTGAGCACGACCGGCATTCTTCCCGCTACAACGACTGGCCACAGACCTCGCAATACGAGTTCCTGGCCGACAGCATGTGGAGCGATTTCGCTTACGGTCGCAACGCGGTCTACCCCGACGGCCACCACGGCAATGCCCTGCTGTCGAAATACCCGATCCGCGAATTTCGCAACCTCGACGTCTCGATTACCGGCCCCGAGCGGCGCGGGTTGTTGCATTGCGTACTGGATGTGCCAGGGCATGCCGAAGTGCATGCCATTTGCGTGCACCTGAGCCTGTTGGAAAGCCATCGACAACTGCAACTGCAGTTGCTCTGCCTGTTGCTCGAATCGTTGCCCGATGACGCCCCGGTGATTATTGCCGGCGATTTCAACGACTGGCAGTTGCAAGGCAACGCAGCCCTCGCCCGACGCGACTACCTGCATGAAGCCTTCGAACGCCATCATGGCCGACCGGCGAAAACTTACCCGGCACGCTTTCCCCTCCTGCGCCTGGACCGGATCTACCTGCGTAACGCCAGCAGTCATGAACCGCGAATACTTGGCCACAAACCCTGGACGCATCTGTCGGACCATTTGCCGCTGGCGGTGGAAGTGCGCCTGTAACACCGTCAAATGACAGTCGCCAAGGACTGCCAACTCTGACAGAAAAAATGACAGCAATGGCGCGCCGACGCCGTTTGTTTATCCTGCACTGGATCATCCACCAAACAACCGATAGCCCCCTACCCAACGCGTCTGGCCCGCGCCTTTCTGGATGATTTTTCGCACAAACAACAACTTATATACGCGCCAAAAATCAGTCACTTACAACACCTAAAATAGCCATACCGCTTATCGGCCACTTTCTTGACGCAGCGCCAGCAGTCTTCTTAGCTAGTGCTTACTACCCCCGGAAATCCATCAGGGGCAAGCCACCAGACTCCTGTAAAAACGGGCGGGTCTGACCTTGCCTCAATCCATTCGGTCGCCCCTCATTCGGGGTAGGAGAGACGCCAAAGCGAGATACGCATGCGATTGCAAGGTAGACCCCCATGAAAACTTCATTCACCTCACAAGAGATCAAAATCACTTTTTGCACGGTCACAGGTTCACTCCTGCTGTGCTCATCCATGGAGGTGCGGGCCTCGTCTGCCGAGGATGAACCAACGCTTTGGTATAACCAGGCACTGCCGACCCTTACCTTGCCCACTGGCTCCGCCACGTATCCCGGTCGTTCTCGCGTCAATCCAGACTTACAAAGCTCACGCCTGACGGTCGAAGACGCCGCGCCTTCGGCTTGGGACCACGTCTATGGAAAGACCTCACGGCAGGCCCAAACCGACTATCTGGCCCAGGGTTCTTCCATCCCCGGCGCCAGCGAATTCAAAGGCCCGGCGCTGCTGACCGTGCAAAGCAACAGCGGCCATACCCAGCGGGTCGGACTGATCGGCGGCACTACCCAATTCCAGGGCAATGACAACGGTCTGCTGACCAGTCGCGCCCTCGCCGATCCCGGCCATGACACGCTCAACCTTCAAGGCCAGAGTCTCGGCGCCTACTGGAGCCTGACCGGACCGCAAGGCTGGCACGTAGACTTGAGCGCCAGCGGCGGCCGGGTCAACGGCTACAGTCGCAATGACCAAGGCGCGCGACAAGCCACCGAAGGCAGCGCGGTGACGCTGTCGGTGGAAGGTGGTTTCCCGATTGGCCTGGGTAATAACTGGGTGATCGAACCCCAGGCGCAGTTAATCAATCAACGCATTACGCTGGATACGCCCTATGCCGGCTCCGGCAACGGCTCCTCCAGCGATATGTCGTCCTGGAGCGGTCGGGTCGGTGCACGCTTGAAAGGCAGTTACGATATCAATGGCCTGCCGGTCGAACCCTATGTGCGCACCAACGTGTGGCACACGGTATACACCGGTAATACCGTGAGTCTGGATCAGGTCGACAAAATCAGCAGCAGCCGCAAATCCTCGACGGTGGATGTGGGTTTGGGGCTGGTAGCCAGAGTGACGCCTTTGGTCAGCCTGTACATCAGCGCCGATTACAGCAGCGATGTGGATGACAATGATTTGAACGGGTTGATTGGCAGTTTGGGGGTGCGGATGCGGTGGTGAAGCCTGGCCGATGATCGTTCCCACGCTCCGCGTGGGAATGCCTCAATGGACGCTCTGCGTCCGCTCTTGGGACGCGGAGCGTCCCGGGCTGCATTCCCACGCAGAGCGTGGGAACGATCAGGACGCGATTTTGGATCAACCCTCCGGTCGCAGAATCAACACCCCCAACGGCGGCAAATTCAACTCCAGTGAGAGGGCCTGGCCATGGCTCGGTTCTTCGTCGGTGAACACCCCGCCACCATTGCCGCAATTGGACCCGGCGTAAGTGTCGGCGTCGCTGTTGATCAACTCGACCCAACGCCCGGCAAACGGAACGCCGACACGGTAGGACTGACGCGGCACCGGGGTAAAGTTGGCCACCACCAATACCGGCCTGCCCTCCTTGCTCCAGCGCAACCAGGCGTAGACGCTGTTGACCGCATCGTCGCCGATCAACCACTGGAAGCCTTGCGGGGCATCGTCCTGATCGTGCAGCGCCGGTTCTTCGCGATACAACCGATTCAGGTCACCGACCAGTTTGCGCACCCCCTGGTGTTCCGGGTATTGCAGTAAATACCAGTCCAGTTGCTGATCGTGATTCCACTCACGCCACTGGCCGAATTCGCAGCCCATGAACAACAATTTCTTGCCCGGATGCGTCCACATGAAACTCAGATAAGCCCGCAAATTGGCAAACTTCTGCCAGCGATCCCCCGGCATCTTGTCAATCAGCGAATGCTTGCCATGCACCACTTCATCGTGAGAAATCGGCAGGATGAAACGTTCGGACCAGGCATACACCAGGCCGAAACTCAGCTCGTTGTGATGATGGGCGCGGTATACCGGATCCTGCTGAATGTAATGCAGCGAGTCGTGCATCCAGCCCATGTTCCACTTATAGGCAAAACCCAGCCCTCCCTGTTGCGTGCTCTGGCTGACACCCGGCCACGCCGTGGACTCTTCGGCAATCACCAGCGCGCCCGGGGTTTCCAGAGCCACCACGTCATTGAGATGACGCAGAAAATCAATGGCCTCCAGATTCTCCCTACCGCCGTGACGGTTGGGCACCCATTCGCCGGCCTTGCGCGAGTAATCGCGATACAGCATCGACGCCACTGCGTCCACGCGCAGGCCATCGACGTGGAAATGCTTGAGCCAGTGCAGCGCCGAGGCCAGCATGTAACCGTGCACCTCGGTGCGGCCCAGGTTGTAGATCAGCGTGTCCCAGTCCTGGTGAAAACCTTCCTGCGGGTTGCCGTACTCATACAACGCCGTGCCATCGAACTGTGCCAGGCCGTGGGTATCGGTGGGGAAATGCGCCGGCACCCAATCGAGGATCACGCCAATCTCGGCCTGGTGACAGGCATTGACGAACGCGGCGAATTCATCCGGCGTGCCGTAACGGGCGCTCGGGGCAAATTGCGACAGCAGTTGATACCCCCAGGAGCCACCGAACGGATGCTCCATGATCGGCATCAGTTCGATGTGGGTGAAACCCAGCTCCTTCACATAAGGAATCAGCCGCTCGGCCAACTCGGGCCAGGTGTACTGACGGGCGACTTCGCCCAGGTCATCCAGCTCGCATTGCCAGGAACCGGCGTGCAATTCGTAGATCGACAACGGTGCGCTGGTTCGCTGACGCTCGCCCCGCGACTGCATCCAGTCGTGGTCCTGCCATTCTATTTTCAACGGCGCGGCGACTTTCGATGCAGTGTCCGGTGGCAAAGCGGTGGCAAGGGCCATCGGGTCGGCCTTGAGCGGCAGAATGCCATGGGCGCCGAGGATTTCGTATTTGTAGGCTTCCCCCGCTTGCAGGCGCGGAATGAACAACTCCCAGACACCGGTGGGATGGCGCAGACGCATCGGATGACGACGACCGTCCCAGACGTTGAAATCGCCAACCACCGAGACCCTTCTGGCATTCGGCGCCCACACGGCGAAGCGCACACCCTCCACGCCATCGACCGTCTTCAGCTGCGCGCCGAGGCAACTGCTCAAGTCCCGGTGATTGCCCTCGGCGAACAGGTACAAATCCATCTCGCCGAGTAACGGGCCAAAGCTGTAAGGGTCCTCGGCGAGTTGCTCGCCACCGGCCCAACGGGTTCGCAACTGATAGGGTCGGGCCCGCTCGAAGTGCCCGACGAACAGCCCCGGGGTTTGGGTAGTCTCAAGGCTGCCGAGCTCTTCCCCGGATTCCTTGTCCACCACCTGCACGCTCAAGGCGTCCGGTAGATAGGCTCGAATGAATTGCCCGCCAGCGCCATCGCCGTGCGGGCCGAGAATTGCGAAGGGATCCCGATGCTCAGCGCGTACCAACGCATCGATATCCCGTGCCCTGGGCAGCAGCGCCTGTTCCACGTGCCCCTGTTCCTTGTTCGAGATACTCATGACTACTCTCCACCAAGATCGGAAAAGGGTTTGAGCCCACTCAATAACCCGTACAGACCGTGCAACGGCACGGGCAGCCAGGTGGGGCGATTTTCAGCCTCATAGGCCACTTCATAAGCCGCCTTCTCCAGGCCGAACAACGCCAGCGCGGCGTCCTCGCCTTCAGGATCTTGCCATGCATGAGCAAGACTAGCTGCCGCCAGCCGATAAGCGTCGACAAATGCTTGCCGCGCCTCTTTCAGATAACGATCGGCAACCCGTTGACGCGCGGCCTGGGCCTCGACGGTGTTATCGACGTTATGCACGTTGATCGTCATCGCCGCGGCATAATCGAAGGAGCGCAACACGCCGCTGACATCTTTATAAGGGCTGTGTTTGCCTCGGCGCTCATGCAGCGGCCGCGCCGGCTCGCCCTCGAAATCGATCAGGTAGGCATCGCCCTTGATCACCAGCACCTGCCCCAGGTGCAAGTCACCATGGACGCGAATGCGCAGGCCACCAGCCGCTTTCTTACCCAACTCCTGAACATGGCTGAGGATGGCTTTTTTGTTGTCCAGCAAGCGACTGACCAATGCCTGATCCGCGGCGTTCAGTTCAGTTTGATGCTGCTTGAGCAGCTTCAGGGCATGTTCCAGTTGCGCCGCCACGTCCTTGGCCGAGGCCAGGGCATCTTTCTGGGTAGTGATTTGTGGGGCGAAGTCCGGGTTAGCGCTCGGGGCCGCCAACACCTGATGCATTTCCCCCAGGCGCTGGCCAAGCATGCCGGCAAAATCCTTCAGCTCGCCGAGGGCGTTGTAATGCTGCTCCTGCTCCGACACGGCATCGGCGAGTTCATCGCGTAGCGCCCGTTCGAGGTTGTTCTGGGTCCACTCCCACGCATCGCCCTGATTGCTCAAGTAGCCTTGGGCGATCATCAGCAACGTGTCCTCGCCTGCCGCGTTGCGACGAATCACCGCGCCCAGCAGCGGCGAAATATTCTGGAAACCGGCATGGGTCAGGTACGCACTCATTTCCAGTTCCGGATGCACGCCTGACGCGACCTTGCGGATCAATTTCAGCACCAGGCTGCTGCCGATCACCACCGAACTGTTGGATTGCTCGGCGGACAGATACCGCACCTCCGACTCGGCAGTAAGCCCGAGTTTGGCCAGCTCGTCGGTCGGCTCGAAACGGATCTCGCCACCGTCCGACGGCAACACCATGCCGGCCTGCATGCTCTGCAACACGGCATGAACAAAGCTGTCGAGGCTGAAGGCATCGGTGATCAAACCGACCTGACGCCCGCGCCGGACTCGGGCCAGTGCCAATTGCTGCGGCAAGGCCGCGCCAACCTGTTCCTCGGAAATAAAACCGAACGGCAACTGATAGCGGCTGGTCTGACCGCCGCTGGTGACGTCGATTTCACCCAACAGCACCGGATGCTGCGGGTCGCCGAAACGCACGCCGTAAGCGAGGTTGACGTTGTCGATGATGCCGTCCTTGCCGGCGTACCAGCGGCGGTTTTGCAACCAGCTCGGCAGGATGCCCTGTTCCAGGGTGTGGCGGGACGGCGCTTCGAGCAGCTCTTCCATGCGATTCTTCAGCACCAGGGTGGTGAAGTCCGGCAGGCTTTGCGCCGGTTCCACGTGCCAGCTCGGCATTTGGTTTTCCGCCGCCAGCCCGAACCAATAGAAGCCATAAGGCGCCAGCGTCAGCAGGAAATTCAACTGGCCGATGGGCGGGAACGCATTGCCGCCGAGCATCTCCACCGGAACCATGCCGACGTACGCCGACAGGTCCAGTTCCGCCGCTTGTGCGCTGCGGGACACGTTGGCCACGCACAAAATGATCTCGTGCTTGCCGTCCGGGCCGGTGAATTCGCGGGTATACGCCAGGATCCGTCGATTGCTCGGCGAAAGCATCTTCAGCGTCCCACGACCGAAGGCCTTGGACTGCTTGCGCACCGCGAGCAGGCGCCGGTTCCAGTTCAACAATGAATGAGGGTCACCCGCCTGGGTTTCGACGTTGACCGACAGGTAGCCATAGAGCGGGTCCATGATCGGCGGCAACACCAGACTGGCCGGGTCGGCGCGGGAGAAACCGCCATTACGGTCGATCGACCATTGCATCGGCGTGCGCACACCGTCGCGGTCGCCGAGGTAGATGTTATCGCCCATGCCGATTTCATCGCCGTAATACAGGGTCGGCGTGCCAGGCATCGACAGCAGCAAACTGTTGAGCAATTCCACGCGACGACGATCACGTTCCATCAACGGCGCCAGACGCCGGCGAATCCCCAGATTGATTCGCGCCCGGCGGTCGGCGGCGTAGTAATTCCACAGGTAATCGCGCTCCCGGTCGGTGACCATTTCCAGGGTCAGCTCATCGTGGTTGCGCAGGAAAATCGCCCACTGGCAGTTGGCGGGAATTTCCGGGGTCTGGCGCAGAATGTCGGTGATCGGGAAGCGATCTTCCTGAGCCAGCGCCATGTACATGCGCGGCATCAACGGGAAGTGAAAGGCCATGTGGCATTCGTCGCCGTTCTGGCCGTCGGCAGAGGTGTTGCCAAAGTACAACTGAGTGTCTTCCGGCCACTGATTGGCCTCGGCCAGCAGCATGCGATCGGGGTAATTGGCGTCGATCTCGGCACGGATCTGCTTGAGGACGTCGTGGGTCTCGGGCAGGTTTTCGTTGTTGGTGCCGTCGCGCTCGATCAGGTACGGGATCGCATCCAGCCGCAGACCGTCGATGCCCATGTCGAGCCAGTAACGCATCACCGACAGCACCGCTTTCATGACTTGCGGGTTGTCGAAGTTCAGGTCCGGCTGGTGGGAATAGAAACGGTGCCAGAAGTACTGACCGGCCACCGGGTCCCAGGTCCAGTTGGACTTTTCGGTGTCGAGAAAAATGATGCGGGTACCGTCGTATTTCTGGTCGTTATCGGACCAGACATAGAAGTCGCGAGCCGCCGAACCGGGCTTGGCCTTGCGCGCGCGCTGGAACCACGCGTGCTGGTCCGAGGTGTGGTTGATGACCAATTCGGTAATCACCCGCAGCCCGCGTTTATGGGCCTCGGCAATGAAGCGCTTGGCATCGGCCAAGGTGCCGTAGTCAGGGTGTACGCCACGGTATTCGGCGATGTCATAGCCATCGTCGCGTCGTGGCGAGGGGTAGAACGGCAACAGCCAGATGGTGTTGACGCCCAGATCGGCAATGTAATCGAGTTTGGCGATAAGGCCGGGAAAGTCGCCGATCCCGTCGTTGTTGGAGTCGAAAAAAGACTTAACGTGAACCTGGTAGATCACCGCATCCTTGTACCAGAGCGGGTCCTTGATAAAGGTGGCTGACCTGGGTTTCTTCGCCATTTGTAACTCCTGTTGATACTAGAGAACGCCTTGGCCTAGATCGTTCCCACGCTCTGCGTGGGAATGCATCCAGTGACGCTCTGCGTCACAGCGGCGGACGCAGAGCGTCCAGGGCGGCATTCCCACGCAGAGCGTGGGAACTATCATGACGGTCAAGAAGTAGTAATCCTCCAAATCCCGAACGGCAGATGCCACGGCTCGATCCGCATGAACTGGTACTTGCCGTGCCAGGTCCAGCGGTGGCCGTTCATCATGTCTTCGCCCTGAGTGACGGCATCATCGGGCAGGCCCATTTCCCACAGCGGCAATTCGAAGTTTGCCTCCTGGGCGTGATGCGGATCGAGGCTGACCGCCACCAGAATGAAATTGCTGCCGTCGACGCTGCGTTTGCCGAAGTACAAAATATTGTCGTTCCACGCGTTGTAGACCTTCAGGCCCAAGTGCGTGTGCAGCGCCGGGTTCTGCCGGCGGATGCGGTTGAGCTGGGCGATTTCGGCAATGATGTTGCCCGGCGCATTGAAGTCTCGTGGGCGGATTTCGTACTTCTCGGAATTGAGGTATTCCTCCCGGCCCGGTACCGGTGCCGCTTCACATAGTTCAAACCCCGAATACATGCCCCACAGCCCGGAACCCATGGTCGCCAGCGCGGCACGGATGAGAAAACCGGCGCGCCCGGATTCATGCAGGAACGCCGGGTTGATGTCCGGCGTGTTGACGAAAAAATTCGGCCGGTAGCATTCACGCCACGGCGACTCATTGAGTTCGGTGAAATAAGTCGCCAGCTCGGTCTTGGTGTTGCGCCAGGTGAAATAGGTGTAGCTCTGGGAGTAACCGACCTTGCCCAGACGCGCCATCATCGCCGGGGTGGTAAAGGCTTCGGCCAGGAAGATCACCTCGGGATACAGCGCCCGCACATCGGCGATCATCCACTGCCAGAACGGCAACGGTTTGGTGTGAGGGTTGTCGACGCGAAACAGCTTCACGCCCTCCTTGACCCAGCCCACGACAATGTCGCGCAATTCGATCCACAGGCCGGGAATCGCGTCCACGGCATAGAAATCGACGTTGACGATGTCCTGGTATTTCTTCGGCGGGTTCTCGGCGTATTTGATCGTGCCGTCCGGCCGCCAGTTGAACCAGCCCGGGTGCTGTTTGAGCCACGGGTGGTCCTGGGAACACTGAATCGCAAAGTCGAGGGCGACTTCCAGCCCGTGCTCCGCGGCGGCCGCGACGAGCCGGCGAAAATCTTCGCGAGTACCCAGTTCCGAGTGAATCGCCTCATGCCCACCCTCTTCGCTGCCAATAGCGTAAGGGCTACCCGGGTCGTCCGGGCCGGCGATCAACGAATTGTTCGGGCCTTTGCGGTAGCTGCGGCCGATCGGGTGGATGGGCGTGAAGTACAGCACGTCGAAGCCCATGTCCTGGATCATCGGCAGCCGCGAATGCACGTCGTTGAAAGTGCCATGGCGGGCCGGATCGTCGGTGATCGAACGCGGAAACAATTCATACCAACTGGCAAACTGTGCCAGATCTCGCTCCACATCCACCGGGTATTCAGGGCTCAGGCTCAGGAAGGGGCGATGGTCGGCCTGGGCCATCAAGTCCGCGCTGCGTTGGTGCAGAAACAAGGCGACCTGCTCGGTTTCGAGCAGACCGGACAGCTCATGGTGCAACGCCGCCAGTTGTTCACTGAGCGGGCCTTCAGAGCGTTCGGCTGCCTGCTGGACGTGGGTGCGCCCTTCCTGCAATTCCAGGCTGACCGAGACGCCGGCGTCGTGCTTTTTTTTCAGTTCATAACAAAAGCTGGCGAACTGATCGATCCAGGCTTCGAGGCAGAACACATAACGGCCCTGCTTCTGCACACGAAACTGGCCCTGCCAGCCGTTATTGCCCAGCTCGGCCATCACCTCGCTCTGCCAGGTTTCGTCGCCCTCGGCACGCCAGCGGATGCACACGGCCAGTTTGTCGTGACCGTCGGCAAACACCTTGCTGGTCACCACCACGTCCTGATCAATCACGGCTTTAACGGCGAATTGCCCGCCATCGAGGGTCGGCATGGTGTTTTCGATCACGATCCGCGGTAGCAGTAACGCCTGCGACAGCGGTATATGCGGGTTGTAGCTCAACTCTGTGGGTTTTTCAGCGGTCATCGAGCATCTCTCCTTAACGCCCCAAGGACGCTCTTGTGCCTGGTCGTCGTTCACACGAAGCGGTCTGCCCCGACATGAACTCACTTAAGTTCCGAACAGCAGGCGCCGGTAAAAGTTCAGAGGGATTTGCCAAGTCTTTCGGGGAATCAAATTCCCTGTGTACGGGTCAACCAACTTAAGCACGACTCACGCCATCTGCCACTGGAGACTGTATCGATGAGTATTCCAATCCCGGCCGAGACACCTGATCCGAACATCGATGAGCCGACGGTACCGCCGATACAGCCAACACCGCCGACCGAACCCGCCCCCGTCCCTGAACAGGATCCGCCGGGCACCAACCCGCCACCGCGCGAAGAGCCACCAACCGTCCAGCCACCGGAAATCGTCACCCCTGAGTGATCAGTCGCGCGGGGGGCGTTCCTTTTCCAGCTGGCGCACCACGACCGGCATCACACCGAGAATCACCAACGCCAGCAACGTACTGAACACAGCCGTCGCCTCGCGGCCCATCCCGGCCGAAACACCAATGGCCGCCGTCATCCACAAACCGGCGGCGGTGGTCAGGCCTTTGACATGACCCTCGTCGCCATCGGTGTTTTTCAGGATAGTCCCGGCACCGAGAAAGCCGATGCCGGCGATCACGCCCTGCACCACCCGGCTCATGGCATCGGCCTGGGACCCCGACATCTGCGGCACCAGCACAAACAGCGCCGCGCCCAGCGCCACCAGCATATGGGTGCGAACCCCGGCGGCCTTGCCCTTCTGTTCACGTTCGAAACCGAGAATGCCGCCCAGCACGGCGGCCATCAGCAAGCGCACGGTAATGCGCGTCAGTTGTGAAGCATCGCCAATGTCGGCGAACTCCGCTTGCAGCGTCACCCAAACCTCGTGCCACCAAGCGTCCATGGCGCAGTCCTTGTGATGATGTAATGACTCGATAGAGGATGGACCGCCCCCACCATTAATCGGTTGCACAGAACGATGAGCGGCGGATGCGTCCTAACGATCTAGAACCTGCAAAAAAAGGGCCCCCCCATGACCGTGCACATCGAAAACCAGACCTGCTTCTTCATCACCAGGAACGGCGAAGAAATTCGTCTTTGCCCCGACGTGACTATCATCACCGACGCGGAAAAATCCATGTCGGCGGTGGACCTTGACGGCCAGCGCATCTACATCACCGAAGCAGAAGCCGATGCATTGACCGTAGCAGGCGCAGTGGACAGTCGCCGGCATTTGAAGGCCACGGACAGTGATTCGGTGATTTGACTGACCCGCATCAACACACGCCGCAAACACCTGGCATAGGCGTTTGCGGCCAGCCGTTGCGGATGCATCAAGTTGTCGCAGGCGGGTGCCAGAAATTCATCTGATCCGCTTTTTATTGCTTTAGCTGAGTCTGTTATGCAAACAGATCGCTGGTCATAGTGCTCAGGCCTGATGGAGGCTGATGAGCGAAAGACCATGAGCGATAGAATCCCCGTCCGAACCGTTGAAAATGCCCCATTTTTAAAAAGCAATGAGCCTTTGCATCCAAAGATAAAGGCCAAATCCAGCGACAACCTGATCCATACCCGCAGCTTCACGGGTGTGTTCCGCACCCTGCGCATGAGTGGCGCGGGGGTTCTGTTTCTGCTGTTCTTCGGCACCGTGTGGCTGAACTGGGGGGGCCGCCAGGCAGTGCTCTGGGACCTTTCCGAAAGCAAATTCCACATCTTCGGCGCGACCTTCTGGCCACAGGATTTCATTCTGCTGTCGGCGCTGCTGATCATTGCTGCGTTCGGCCTGTTTGCGATCACCGTGTTCGCAGGCCGGGTCTGGTGCGGTTACACCTGCCCGCAGAGTTCCTGGACCTGGATCTTCATGTGGTGCGAGAAGATCACCGAAGGCGAGCGCAACCAGCGAATCAAGCTGCAAGCCGCGCCTTGGGGCCTGAACAAACTGATCCGCCGCTCGGCCAAACACACCCTGTGGCTGGCGATCAGCTTGCTCACTGGCCTGACCTTTGTCGGCTACTTCACACCGATCCGGCCACTGGCCGAAGAACTGCTGACCTTGCAAATCGGCGGTGTCAGCCTGTTCTGGGTGCTGTTCTTCACCGGGGCCACTTACATCAATGCCGGTTGGTTGCGCGAAGCAGTGTGCATGCACATGTGCCCGTATGCGCGGTTCCAGAGCGTGATGTTCGACAAGGACACCCTGACCATTTCCTATGACGTGGCCCGCGGCGAAAACCGTGGCCCGCGAAAACGCGACGTCAAACCCACCGAGGTCGGACTGGGTGATTGCATCGATTGCCAATTGTGCGTGCAGGTCTGCCCGACCGGCATCGACATCCGCGACGGTTTGCAGATGGAATGCATCGGTTGCGCCGCGTGCATCGACGCCTGCGATTCGATCATGGACAAAATGGGCTACGCCCGTGGGCTGATCAGCTACACCTCGGAGCATGAACTGCAGGGCGGCAAAACCCATCTTCTGAGGCCGCGACTGATCGGTTATACCGCCGTGCTACTGGTAATGATCGGCGCCCTCGCCCTGGCGCTGGTGGAACGGCCGATGGTGTCGCTGGACGTGAGCAAGGACCGTGGCCTGTTCCGCGAGAACAGTGAAGGCCAGATCGAAAACATCTACAGCTTGAAGGTCATCAACAAGACCCAGCAACGTCAGGATTATCGATTGACGCTGGTCGATGGCGATGGCTTCCAGCTGCAAGGCAAGACTGAACTGAGCCTGGCCCCCGGAGAGATCGTCGACGTGCCGGTATCGGTGGCCATGACCACGGATCGCCCGAGCAGCAGCTCGCAGACCATCAGTTTCAAGATTGTCGACAGCGATGAGCCGGACATCAACAGCGTGGCCAAGAGCCGGTTTGTTGCACCGATGAACCGTTGAGCCATTAAGATGCAATCCTTTGTCCTGTGGCGAGGGGGCTTGCCCCCGTTCGGCTGCGAAGCAGTCGTAAAACCTGCATGCCAGATTCTCTTGTATGAACAAATGAAGGGGCTGCTGCGCAACCCAACGGGGGCAAGCCCCCTCGCCACATAAAGCTCCATTTGCCCAATAGCGCGCTCCAAACCGGGACTTAAATGAAACGCTACGAAAAATTCGCCGACGACATCGCTGAACTGATCCGCTCCGGCGTCCTCGGTCCCGGCCAGCGGGTGCCATCGGTGCGCTATGCCAGCCAGACTTACGGGGTCAGCCCGTCCACGGTGTTCCAGGCCTATTACCTGCTTGAGCGCCGTGGTCTGATCCGCGCCCGGCCGCGCTCCGGCTACTTCGTCAATACCCATGCACCGAGCCCGTTTTCGGAGCCGGTGATCAGCAGCCAGGTCAACGAGTCCACCGAAGTCGACGTCAGCGAACTGGTGTTCTCGGTGCTGGACTCGATCAAGGACCCGAACACCGTGCCCTTCGGCTCGGCCTTCCCCAGCCCCACGCTGTTCCCGCTGCAGCGGTTGTCCCGCTCACTGGCCAGTGCCGCCCGGGAAATGGACCCGCGCATGGTGGTCACCGACATGTCGCCGGGTAACCCGCAACTGCGTCGGCAAATCGCCCTGCGCTACATGGTCGGCGGGCTGATGTTGCCCATGGAAGAACTGCTGATCACCAACGGCGCCCTCGAAGCCTTGAACCTGTGCCTGCAAGCGGTCACCGAACCCGGCGATCTGGTGGCCATCGAAGCCCCGGCGTTCTACGCCAGCCTGCAAGTGCTGGAACGGCTGAAGCTCAAAGCGGTGGAAATTCCCGTGCACCCGCGAGACGGCATTGACCTCGGCGTGCTCGCCCAGACGCTGGAACGGCATCCGATCAAAGCCTGTTGGTGCATGACCAGTTTCCAGAACCCGATGGGCGCGACCATGCCCGAGGCGAAGAAGCAGGAACTCGTGGAGTTGTTGCGCAGTCACCAAGTGCCGCTGATCGAGGACGACGTCTACGCCGAGCTCTACTATGGGCAACAGGCACCGAAACCAGCCAAGGCTTTCGACACCGAAGGGTTGGTGATGCACTGCGGTTCGTTCGCCAAGAGCCTGGCCCCCGGTTATCGCATTGGCTGGGTCGCGGCCGGGCGTTATGCGCAGAAGATCGAGCGCCTGAAACTGATGACCTCACTCTGCGCCTCGATGCCCGCCCAGGCCGCCATCGCCGACTACCTGCAACACGGCGGCTACGACCGGCACCTGCGCAAACTGCGCTACGCCCTGGAAGAACAGCAAAGCGCCATGCTCGCCGCCATCGCCCGCTACTTCCCGGCCCAGACCCGCGTCAGTCAGCCGGCGGGAGGGTACTTTCTGTGGCTGGAACTGCCGCCGCAGATGGATTCGTTGAAGTTGTTTCAGATGGCGCTGGCGCAAGGGATCAGCATCGCCCCGGGGCCGATATTTTCACCGACCCAGCGGTTCAGGAATTGCATTCGGTTGAATTACGGGAGCCCGTGGACTGAGGATTCGGAGAAGGCGATGGAGACGTTGGGGCGGATTGTGCGGTCGTTCTGAAAGTTTGATGTCGTTTGAAAGATTGCTATCGCGAGCAGGCTCGCTCCCACAGGGTTCGGTGGTATTCACAAAATGATGCGTTCACACCGATCCTCTGTGGGAGCGAGCCTGCTCGCGATGAAGCCAGAACAGACGGCGTCAACCTTAAAAATTAACGCCCGCCTCCCAAGTCGACGAAAGTCCCGGTCGCATAAGAAGCCTTATCCGACAACAACCACACAATCGCCTCCGCCACTTCATCCGGCCGCCCACCCCGGGCCATCGGGATCGCCGACTCCAGTTTGCTGACCCGGTCCGGATCGCCGCTCAATGCATGGAAATCGGTGTAGATGTAACCCGGCCGCACGGCGTTGACGCGAATCCCCTCGCCCGCCACTTCCTTGGACAGGCCGATGGTGAAGGTGTCCAGCGCGCCTTTGGACGCTGCGTAGTCGACATATTCGCTGGGGGCGCCCAGGCGGGCTGCGACCGACGACACATTGACGATGCTGCCACCCTGCCCGCCATGTTTGGGCGACATGCGCAGGATCGCGTGTTTGGCGCAGAGGATCGGCGCCAGGACGTTGGTCTTGAGGATTTTCAGAATACGGAATTCGGACATTTCGTCGATCCGCGACTTTTGCCCGACAGTGCCGGCGTTGTTCACCAGCGCCGTGACCCGACCGAGTTCGGTGTCTACGCGGTGGAACAGACCGATCACTTCGTCTTCGATGCTGACATCGGCGCGTACCGCAATGGCTTGGGCGCCGAGTGCGCGGACTTGTTCCAGCACACTGTGCGCCGCCTGTTCGTCGGACTGATAGTTGATACAGATCCGATAGCCCTGCTCTGCGGCCAACAGGGCCGTGGCGGCGCCAATTCCGCGGCTGCCGCCGGTGATGACGATGACTTTGTCCATGCTGGCATTCCCCCGTTTCAAGCGTAAGCAGTCGGGGCCAAGAATAACCGCCATCGGCGGGTTTTGCATGAATCTGCGTCAATTCCAATGACGACAGCCTGTGGTGAGGGGGCTCCGTGGCGAGGGGGCTTGCCCCCGTTGGGCCGCGAAGCGGCCCCCCTTCGATTTTTCAGACCGAGTTGCCTGAATTTACGACTGCTTCGCAGCCGAACGGGGGCAAGCCCCCTCGCCACAGAGCTCCCTCGCCACAGGTCTGCCCCCAATAAGCTGCCCGATTTCAGCCAGTAGCCAATTGCTCCCCACGGTGAATATCGGCCATGAAGCGATCGGCCGGCAGCGGATGCCCCAGCAGGTAACCCTGCAACGAGTCGCAGCCCAACTGGGTCAGGAAGTCTTGCTGGACATCGGTTTCAACCCCTTCGGCGACAATCCGCAAGCCCAAGGCCTGGCCGAGGGCGACGATGGCCGAGACGATGGCCGCGTCGTCGCTGTCGTGTTCCAGATCGCGGACGAAACCCCGGTCGATCTTCAGTTCATTGGCCGGCAGGCGCTTGAGGTACATCAAGCTCGAATAGCCGGTACCAAAGTCATCGATAGACAGGTCGACGCCCATATCCGAGAGTTCCTGCAGCACCGTCATGCTCGCGTCGGCATCGCTCATGGCGGTGGTTTCGGTGATTTCCAGGGTCAGGCTGTTGGCCGGAAGATGATGAGTGGCCAGGGCCTTGGCGACGCTCTGGACCAACCCGGCGTGGCAGAACTGCAAGGCCGAGAGGTTCACCGCGATGCGCCAGTCGGTGTAACCGAGCACGTACCACTCGCGCATCTGACGGCAGGCTTCATTGAGCACCCACTCGCCGATCGGAATGATCAGCCCGGTCTTCTCCGCAAGATCGATGAAGCTGTCCGGCTCAAGCATGCCCTGGGTCGGGTGTTCCCAGCGCAGCAACGCCTCGGCACCCACCGGTCGGCCATGGCCGGCGTCGAACTTGGGCTGGTAATAGAGGCTGAATTGCTGCTGATCCAGGGCGTTGCGCAAGTCCTGAAGCAATTGTAGCTGTTTGCGCGCGTTGCTGTTCATCGAGGCGTCGAAGAAGCTGTGGCCGTTTTTCCCGGCACCCTTGGCGTGGTACATCGCCGCGTCGGCGTTCATCAGCAACTCCTCGGCGGTCTGACCGTTGCCCGGATAGAGCGCGATGCCGACGCTGGCAGAAATCTGCAAGTCATGTTCCGCCACCCGGAACGAGCGCGCGATCAGCCCCACCTGTCGCGCCGCCAGGTTCAGCGCGTCATTCGGCTCGGCGAGTTGCACCAGCAACACAAACTCATCGCCGCCGATCCGCGCCAGGGTGTCCTGGCTACGCAAATCTTCACGCAAGCGCAGGCCGACCTCACGCAGCAACTGGTCGCCCATGTGGTGCCCAAAAGCATCGTTGACCGGTTTGAAACCATCCAGATCAATGAACATCAACGCAAAACAGCCACCCTGCTCCTGCACCCTCGACATCGCCTGATCGATACGGTCGGCCAGCAACACACGGTTTGGCAGCCCGGTCAGGGTGTCGTGCAGCGCCAGCTGGGTGAGTTCGCGATTGGCCTCGGTCAGTGATTGGGCGAGCTCCGCGGTGCGAGCCTCCAGCCGCGCATCGAGGATCGAGGTCAGCAAGGCGATGCTCAACACCGCGAGGGTTGTGATCAGCACCAGGTTGTCCAGGCCCTTGCCGTTCAAGCCGTCGGCCGCCGCGCCACAGAAACTGCCGTCGGCAAAGCGTGCCGCGGCCATGCCGGTGTAGTGCATGCCGACGATGGCGATGCCCATGATCACCGCAGCACCGCCGCGGATCAGGCGAACATAGGGCGCCTGCCGACGCAGGCGGAAAGCGATCCACAACGCCGCGCCCGACGCGCCGACGGCGATCAGCAGCGAGGTGCTAAACAGAGCAGGGTCGTAATCGATGCCCGGCTGCATGCGCATGGCGGCCATGCCGGTGTAATGCATCGCACTGATGCCAGCGCCCATCACCAGCGCGCCGAACGCCAGTTGCCAGGCCGGCAGTTGTGGCTGGCTGACCAGCCACAAGGCAAAACCGCAGGACAGGACCGCGATCAATAGCGACAGCGCCGTAAGGGTAACGTCGTAGCCCAGATCGATCGGCAATGTGAATGCGAGCATGCCGATGAAATGCATCGACCACACGCCAATCCCCATCGCAAAAGCGCCGCCCGCCGTCCACAGATGCACCGCCCGGCCTGTGGCCGTGGCGATGCGACCGGTGAGGTCGAGCGCGGTATAAGAGGCAAGTATCGCCACACAAAGCGATATGAAAACCAGCGTAAGGGAATAACTACCAATGAGCATGGGACTTCTCGCGACAGCCCCCGCCGTGCTGCGTTCATTCTCGGGGAGCAAAGTCGGCGATTGTACTGATTCCGCGGACGAACGCACTCACAAAGTCATCAAAAGGCCATCAAGATGATGTGTGGCGAGGGGGCTTGCCCCCGTTCGGCTGCGCAGCAGTCGCAAGTCCAGGCAACTCGGTATATCTGAAAAATGTAGGGGGCCGCTTCGCGACCCAACGGGGGCAAGCCCCCTCGCCACAACAGCCCTCACCACAGCAAACTCCCTCACCACAGGGGTTGTGCTATTGCTTGTCACTCACCTGAAGCTGCCCGTCCCACCCGCCGCCCAGTGCGGCGATCAATTGCACGCTGGCGATCAAGCGGCTCTGCAGCAAGCTCAGCACATTGCGCTCATTGCTCAATGCAGTGGCCTGAACCACCACCACATCCAGATAGGCAATCAGCCCGGCCCGGTACTGATTCCGGGTCAAACGCAAGGACTCGCGCGCCGCCTCCAGGGCTTCCTGACGCACCTTGGCTTCGTCTTCCAGCACCTTGAGCTGCACCAGATAGTTTTCCACTTCACGGAAGCCGTCGAGCACGGTCTGGCGGTATTTAGCGACGGTTTCGTCATAGGCCGCTTCGCTACGATCGACTTCCGCCGAGCGCTGCCCACCGTCGAACAGGGTCATGGCCAGTTGCGGGCCGACCGACCAGAAGCGGTTCGGCACGCTGATCCAGTTGTTAGAGGTGCTGCTGCTATAACCGCCGTTCAGGCTCAGGGTCAGGTCTGGGTAGTAGGCGGCTTTGGCCACGCCGATATTGGCGTTGGCGGCCATCACCGAGCGCTCGGCGGAGGCGATGTCCGGGCGGCGTTCCAGCAACTGCGAGGGCAGGCTCAGCGGCACCTGCGGCAATGCCGGGATGTCTTGGGTTTCAGCCAGGCTGAACTCGGCTGGCGGTAGACCAATCAATACGGCAATGGCGTTCTCGAACTGCGCGCGCTGCCAGATCAGGTCGACCATCTCCGCCTGAGTGCTTTTGAGCTGAGTGGTGGCCTGGGCCACTGCGTCCTTGCCGGAGACGCCCGCGCGGTACTGGTTTTCGGTCATGGTCAGCGAACGCTGATAGGCCTCGACCGTCGCTTCCAGCAGGCGTTTCTGTTCGTCGATCACCCGCAATTGCAGATAGTTCTGCACCAGTTCCGATTGCTGGCTCAGGCGCATCGCCGCCAGGTCGGCAAAACTCGCCTCGGCGTTGGCCGTGTCGGCTTCCAGGCCTCGGCGCAATTTGCCCCAGACGTCTGCTTCCCAGCTGACCCCGGCCTGCGCGGTGTAGGTGTCGCGAATACCGCTGGAGGAACTGCTCAGGCTCGAACTGCTGCTACCGGTGCCCTGGCTGGAACGGTTTTTCCCGACGGTCAGGTCCACCGTCGGGAAAAACGCACCCCGGGCACTGCGCACCAAAGCCTGGGCCTGGCGGTACTGGGCTTCAGACTGGGCGACGGTCTGGTTGGCGCTGTTGAGTTTTTCGATCAGGCCGTTGAGCTGCTGATCGCCATACAGCTCCCACCAGGCACCACGGGCCAGAGAATCGCTGGGGTTGGCCTGACGCCAGCCAGCCGCTTCCTTGTACTGTGCCGGCGCAGCCGCTTGCGGGCGCTGGTAATCCGGGCCGATGGCGCAGGCACTGAGCATCGCCACGCACAGCGACAGGCTCAGCAAACGCGAGCGCTGCGCCGTGAACAGCGCCGTGATCAGCGGTGCAGCCAGGTTGATAAGCGAACGGTCAGTCATAGCGGAGTTTCCAGAGCAGCATCGGTACGCACCCCACGCCAGTGGTTGAAGCGATGGCGCAGATTGTCGAGATAGAGGTAAACCACCGGGGTGGTGTAAAGCGTCAGCACTTGGCTGAAGACCAGCCCGCCGATGATGGTCAGGCCCAGCGGCTGACGCATTTCCGCACCTTCGGCACGACTCAGCAGCAACGGCAAGGCGCCAAGAATTGCCGCCAGGGTGGTCATCAGAATCGGTCGCAGCCGTTGCAGACAAGCGCTGCGGATCGATTCCAGCGGCTCCATGCCTTGATGCCGTTCCAGTTGCAGCGCCAGATCGATCATCAGAATCGCGTTCTTCTTCACCACGCCAATCAGCAGGAACAGCCCGAGCAAGGAGATCAGGCTGAACTCGCCGCCCAGCACATAGATCGACAGCAACGCTCCGACCCCGGCCGACGGCAAGGTCGAGAGAATGGTCAGCGGGTGAATGTAGCTTTCATACAGCACGCCCAGCACCAGATACACCGCCACCAGCGCGCCGAGAATCATCCACGGCTGGCTCTTTTGGGTCGCGGCGAACGCATCGGCGGTACCGGCCATTTTCGCGATGACGTCTTCCGGCAAACCAACCTTGGCAATCGCCCGCTCGATGGCCGCCGAGCCCTGCTCCACCGTCACGCCTTCGGCCATGTCGAAAGCGATGCTTTCCGAAGCGAACTGGCCTTCGTGGCTGACCCGGTCGTCTTCCAGACTGTTTTCATAGTGCGCGATGGTGGACAACGGAATCCGCGCACCGTCGGCGGTGATCACCTGCACCTGCTTGAGCGTGATCGGATCCTGGGCGTATTTCGGGTTGACCTCCATCACCACCTGATACTGGTTGAGGCTGTCGTAGATCGTCGAAATCTGCCGCTGGCTGTAGGCGTTGTTCAGCACCGCGGTGACCATGTCCATGTCCACGCCCAGACGCTTGGCCTGATCGCGATCGACAATCAGGGTCACTTGCTGGGCGCCACGGCCTTCGCGTGCGTCGATTGCCGTCAGTTCCGGCAGCGCCTTGAGGGCGGTGACGACTTTCGGATACCACTCGCGCAACGCGCCGAGATCGCCGCTTTGCAGGATGTAGGAATATTGCGAGGAGGTTTGCTCGCGGCCGCCGCCAAATTGCAGGTCCTGATCTGCCATCAGCATCAATTGCGCACCCGGCACCTTGGGCATTTCCTTGCGCAGGCGTTCGATGACTTTCTGCGCGGACAGATTGCGTTCCTTGATGGGCTTGAGCCGCACCAGCATGAAGGCGTTGTTGGTGCCATTGTTGCCACCGATGAACCCGGCGACGCTCTCCACCGCCTCATCCTTGAGCACGGCGCGGCGGAAGATTTCCATCTTCGGCTGCATCACGCTGAATGACAGCCCGTCGTCGCCGCGCACGAAACCGATCAACTGGCCGGTATCTTGCTGGGGCAAGAAAGTTTTAGGAACAACGACATACAACGCGATGTTCACGCCAATCGTCACGAACAGACTGAGCAGGGTCAGCCGACGGTGACGCAATACCCAGTCAAGGCTGGTGGCGTATTTGCCGACCATCCACTCGTTGGTCCGCTGGCTCCAGCGCTGCAGGCGGTTTTCCTGCCCCGGCGTGTGCGGCTTGAGCCAGCGTGCGCAGAGCATCGGCGTCAGCGTCAGCGACACCAGCAACGACACCACAATGGCCGCCGCCAGGGTGATGGAAAACTCGCGGAACAGGCTTTCGATGATCCCACCCATGAACAGGATCGACAGGAACACCGCCACCAGCGAGACGTTCATCGACAGCAGCGTGAAGCCGACTTCCTGGGCCCCGAGGTAGGCGGCCTTCATCGGTGGTACGCCCTTGTCGATGTGCCGGGAAATGTTCTCCAGCACCACGATGGCGTCGTCCACCACCAGCCCGGTGGCCAGAATCAGCGCCATCAGCGACAGGTTGTTCAGGGAGAACCCGTAGAGGTACATCACCGCAAACGTGCCCACCAGCGATACCGGTACCGCCAGGGTCGGAATCAGCGAGGCGCGGAAGTTACCGAGGAACAGGAACACCACCAGAATCACCAGCGCCACGGCAATCAGCAAAGTCATTTCCGCTTCATGCAGGGTGGCCTTGATCACCGGCGAACGGTCCATCGCCAGGTTCAGCTTGACGCTGGCCGGCAGCACAGCCTGCAGCGCCGGCAATTGCGCCTTGATCTCGTTGACCGTCTCGATGATGTTGGCGCCGGCCTGGCGGTTGATCACCAGCAACACCGCCGCGTCGTCATTGAAGAACCCGCTGTTGTAGCGGTCCTCGACGCCGTCGCTGACCTTGGCCACATCCTTCAGGCGCAAGGCCGCGCCGTCCGCGTAGTGAATGATCAGCGACTCGTAGTCCTTGGCCTTTTCCAGTTGATCGTTGGCCTGCACCTGCCACAGCCGCTGGCCGTCTTCGACCGAGCCCTTGGGCCGGCGCACATTGGCGTTGGCGATGGTGTTGCGCACGTCGTCCAGCGCCACGCCGTATTGGTTCAGTGCCTGGGGTTCGAGTTCGATGCGCACCGCCGGCAACGAACTGCCGCCGATCTGCACTTCCCCCACGCCCTGCACCTGGGACAGGCTCTGGGACAGGATCGTCGAGGCGAGGTCGTAGAGCTGGCCTTTTTCCAGCACGTCCGAGGTCAGCGACAGCACCATGATCGGCGCCTGGGACGGGTTGACCTTCTTGTAGGTCGGCATACTGCGCATGCCGCTGGGCAGCAGGTTGCGCGAGGCGTTGATCGCCGCCTGCACTTCCCGCGCCGCGCCGTTGATGTCGCGGTCCAGGTCGAACTGCAGAATCACTCGCGTCGAACCCTGGCTGGAACGACTGCTCATGGTGTTGACCCCGGCGATGGCGCCGAAGGAACGCTCCAGTGGCGTGGCCACGGTCGAGGCCATGACCTCCGGGCTCGCACCGGGCAGGCTCGCCTGGACCACGATCACCGGGAAGTCCATCTGCGGCAACGGCGACACCGGCAACAGGCCAAAGCTCACACCGCCCAGCAGCATGATCGCCAGGCTCAACAACATCGTTGCGACCGGGCGCTTGATAAAAGGTCCGGACAGGTTCATCGACGCCAGCTCCCGACATCCACCCCTGTGGGAGCGAACTGTGGCGAGGGGGCTTGCCCCCGTTTGAGTGCATAGCACTCACAAGATTTTTGGTATCTGAGAGAGTTGGGGGCTGCTTCGCAACCCAACGGGGGCAAGCCCCCTCGCCACAGCTTGCCGCCCGACGCCATCATACCGCCACCTCTTGGGCGTCGGACTTGCCGAAACGGCGTCCCAACCGATCGAAGTACAAGTAGATGACAGGCGTGGTAAACAGCGTCAGCACCTGACTCACCAGCAAGCCACCGACCATCACCAGACCCAAAGGCTGGCGCAGCTCCGCGCCGGAACCGGTGGCCAGCATCAATGGCACCGCGCCGAACAACGCGGCCAATGTGGTCATCAGAATCGGCCGGAAGCGCAGCAGCGCGGCCTGATAGATCGCCGTTTCCGGGTCCATGCCCTGATTGCGTTCCGCCTCAAGCGCGAAGTCGATCATCATGATCGCGTTCTTTTTCACGATGCCGATCAGCAAAATGATGCCGATGATCGCGATCATCCCCAGGTCATTGCCGCTCAACAGCAACGCCAGCAACGCGCCGACCGCCGCCGAGGGCAAGGTGGAGAGAATGGTGATCGGGTGAATGTAGCTCTCGTAGAGCACGCCAAGCACGATGTACATGGTCACCACCGCCGCCAGAATCAGCAGCAAGGTACTCGACAGCGACGCCTGAAACGCTTCGGCCGCGCCCTGGAATTGAGTCTGCACGCCAATCGGCATGCCGATGTCTTTCTGCACCTGATCGATGATCTCGACCGCATGCCCTAACGCCACGCCGGGCGCCAGGTTGAAGGACATCATCACCGCCGGGAACTGGCCGATGTGGGTGATCGCCAGTTGCGCCTGGCGCTCCTCGACATGCGCCAGGCTGGACAGGCGCACCTGACCGCCATCGGTGGTTTTGACGTGAATCTGGTTCAGCGCATCCGGGCCGATCTTCTCGCCGGACTGCGATTGCAGCACCACGCGGTATTGGCTGGCCTGGGTGTAAATGGTGGAAATCTGCCGCTGACCGAAGGCGTCGTACAGCGCGTCGGTGATGTTCGACACTGATACGCCGACCCGCGACGCCGCATCACGGTCGATCACCAGATAAACCTGCAAGCCCTTGTCCTGCAAGTCGCTGGCAACATCAGTCAGCTCCGGCCGTTGCGCCAGCGCTTCCACCAGACGCCCGCTCCACAGGCTGAGCAACTCGGAATCCGGCGAGGACATGCTGAATTGGTACTGCGTGCGGCTGACCCGATCTTCGATGGTCAGGTCCTGCACCGGCTGCATGAACAGGCGAATGCCAATCAGCTTGTCCAGTTCCGGTTGCAGACGCGCAATCACTTCGGTGGCGCTCAGGTCGCGATTGCTGTGGGACTTGAGGTTGATCAGCAGCCGGCCACTGTTCAGCGTCGAGTTGTCGCCATCGACCCCGATGTAGGACGACAGGCTCTCGACGGCCGGATCGGCCAGGATCACCTTGGCCAGTTCCTGCTGCCGCTCGCTCATCGCCGCAAAGGAAATCGACTGCGGCGCCTCGGAAATACCCTGGATCACCCCGGTGTCCTGCACCGGGAAGAAGCCCTTGGGCACCACCATGTACAGGAACACGGTCAACGCCAACGTGCCGATGGCCACCATCAGTGTCAGCGGTTGGTGCTTGAGAACCCACTTTAACTTGCGCCCGTAAGCCGCGATCATCCAATCAATTGCGGCGCCACTGGAGCGATAGAACCGGCCCTGTTCTGCTTCCTTGGGCTCACGCTTGAGCAGCCGCGCGCACATCATTGGCGTCAGGGTCAGGGATACCACAAGGGAAATCAGGATCGCCACCGCCAGGGTGATCGCAAACTCGCGGAACAACCGCCCCACCACGTCCGCCATGAACAGCAGCGGAATCAACACCGCGATCAGCGACAGGGTCAGGGAAATCAGGGTGAAGCCAATCTGCTTGGCGCCCTTGAGGGCCGCTTGCAGCGGGCTGTCGCCCTCTTCGATGTATCGGGAAATGTTCTCCAGCATGACGATCGCATCGTCCACCACGAAACCGGTGGCGATGGTCAGCGCCATCAGGGTCAGGTTATTGACCGAGAACCCCGCGAGGTACATCACGCCAAAGGTGCCGATCAATGACAGTGGCACGGCCACCGACGGAATGATCGTGGCGCTGGCCCGCCGCAGGAACAGGAACGTGACCATCACCACCAACGCGATGGCGATCAGCAATTCGTGTTGCACGTCGGTGACCGAGGCGCGAATGGTCTGGGTACGGTCGGTCAACACAGTGACTTCGAGACCGGCCGGCAGGTTGTCGGTGATGCTCGGCAGCAAGGCCTTGATCCGATCGACCACTTCGATGACGTTGGCGCCGGGCTGACGCTGGATGTTCAGCAGCACGGCCTGGTTTTCATTGGCCCATGCCGCCAGACGTTCGTTCTCGGCGCCGTCGACGATCTGCGCCACGTCCTTGAGCCGCAACGGCGCGCCGTTGCTGTAGGCGAGGATCAGGTTGGCGTAGTCCTTGGGTGACGTCAGTTGGTCGTTGGCGTCGAGCATCGACACCCGGGTCGGGCCGTCGAAATTGCCCTTGGGCTGATTGACGTTGGAGGCACCGATCAACGTGCGCACGTCCGACAGGTTCAGGCCGTTGGCCGCCAGGGCCTCGGGATTGACCTTGATCCGCACCGCCTGACGCTGGCCACCGGCAATACTGACCATGCCGACGCCGCTGATCTGGGCGATTTTCTGCGCCATGCGGGTGTCGACCAGATCATTGAGTTTGGGCAACAGCATGGTTTTTGAGGTGATAGCCAGCGTCAGCACCGGGGTGTCCGCCGGGTTGACCTTGTTGTACACCGGCGGTGCCGGCAAATCCTTGGGCAGCAAATTGGTCGCGGCGTTGATCGCGGCCTGCACCTGCTGCTCGGCGACGTCCATGTTGATGTCGAGGCTGAACCGCAGGGTCAGCACCGAGGCGCCGCCGGAACTGGTGGATGCCATTTGGGTCAGCCCGGGCATCTGCCCGAACTGACGCTCCAGCGGCGCCGTCACGGCGCTGGTCATGACATCCGGGCTGGCGCCGGGATAGAGCGTCATGACGCGAATGGTCGGGTAATCGACCTGGGGCAATGCCGACACCGGCAGCAGCCGATAAGCGATCACACCGGCCAGAATAATGGCCAGCATGCTCAGGGTCGTGGCGACCGGGCGAAGGATGAACAGCCGCGAGATGTTCATGCGCCGCCCTTTTTCGCCTTGTCGGTGGTCGCGGGTTCAGTCGCATCGGCCGCCGATTTGCCTTGCAGGTGTTCGGTCGGGGTGGTCGGCACATCCTTGCTGTCGTTGACGACCTCCACTTCGCTGCCTTCTTTCAGGCGGTCGGTGCCTTCCAGCACCACCCGATCACCAGCGACCAGGCCTTCGGTGATCACCGTGTTGTCACCGTCACTGGCGCCGACTTTCAACTGGCGGATGGTGACCTTCTTGTCGCCATCCATGGCATAGACGAACGTGCCGTTGGTGCCGAACTGGATCGCTGCCGAAGGGGCAAGCACCACACCTTTGAGGGTGTCGGCCAGCAAGTGGACGTTGACGAACTGGTTGGGGAACAGCGCTTGATCGCGATTCTCGTAGCGGGCCTTGAATTTCAGGGTGCCGGTGGTGACGTCGATCTGGTTGTCCAGGCTCTGCAACACGCCAGTGGCCTGCAATTTGGTATCGCCACGGTCCCAGGCTTCGGCGGGCAGCTTGGCACCGGTGCGATAGCGGGCCAGTACGGTGTCCAGGCTGTTTTCCGGCAAGGTGAATGCGACGCTGATCGGTTGAGTCTGGGTGATGATCACCAGCGCCGTGGTGTCGTTGGCCGCCACAAGGTTACCGACGTCCAGCTGACGCAGGCCCACGCGCCCGGCGATCGGCGCGCGAATTTTAGTGAATTCCAGATTGAGTTTGGCGTCGTTGACCGCCGCCTGATTGGTCTTGACCGTGCCCTGGTACTGGGCGACCAGTGCTTCGGCGGTGTCGAGGGTTTGCTTGGCGATACTGTCTTCGCGGTACAGGCCGCGATAGCGCTCGACATCGACTTGGGCATTCTTCAGTTGTGCCTGATTCTGCAGCAAGGTGCCTTCAGCCTGGAGCAAGGCGTTCTGGTAAGGACGCGGATCGATCTCGGCCAGCAGGTCGCCCGCCTTGACCATTTGCCCTTCTTCGAACGAAACCTTGATCAGTTCGCCGCCCACCCGGCTGCGCACATTGATGGTGTTCAGCGCGGTCACGGTGCCCAGCGCCTTGTAATACAGCGGGAAATCGCCTTTGACCGCTGGCGCCACACGCACCGGGACCGGCCCGGTCGCCCCGCCGAACCCCGGACGCATCCCCCCCGACCGACCGGTGTGTCCGGCAACGGCTTTCTGCCCCGTACCTTCTTTCGGCGCAGCGCCGCCGGGCCAGAATTTCCAGCACACAGCGGCGATGACCAACAGGACAAGCAGGCCAAACAGCCAGCGACGGGGACTACGGGAAGCGGAGGATTGCATTGAGTGATCAACCATTGGGCGCGTGGGCTTTTTTACATGAGGCTGAACGATAAGCACTGGCGGGTCTGAAGCAAAGCGCCTTTACCGGCAATTTACCTTCGGCTTACGTAACAGGAGGTTTATCTAAGACACTGAAGCACAAATGAAAACGGCCTGGACAGTGCCAGGCCGTTAACAATTGTAATGCTTTACTTATTTAAGAACGGCAAGTGCCGCTTCGTAGTTCGGTTCTTCAGCGATTTCCTTGACCAGTTCGCTGTGCAGAACGTTGTCGTTTTCATCCAGAACCACGACGGCACGGGCCGTCAGGCCTTTAAGCGGGCCGTCAGCGATGGCAACGCCATAGTTCTCGATGAACTCGGCACCGCGCAGGGTGGACAGGTTCTGTACGTTTTCCAGGCCTTCGGCGCCGCAGAAGCGAGCTTGAGCGAACGGCAGGTCAGCGGAGATGCACAGCACGACAGTGTTGGCGACATCACTGGCCTGGGCGTTGAACTTGCGAACCGAAGTCGCGCAGGTCGGGGTATCGACGCTTGGGAAGATGTTCAGCACTTTGCGCTTGCCGGCGAAGCTCGCCAGGGTCACGTCCGACAGATTGCCGGCAACCAGGGAAAAGGCTGGCGCCTTGGAACCGGCTTGTGGCAGTTGGCCGTTGACTTGAACCGGGTTGCCTTTAAGAGTGACTTGAGCCATGAACGGAGTCCTTCTGAACGTTGATGTAGAGAATTTTGACGAGGCCGAAGTTAACCACGAAATGGTCTGGCGACCTATGGTCAGATACAAATTGTGATGTTTCGTCGCACAAACTGGATACAAGCGTTTCAACAAAACTGATTAACACTGCATGACCCTGTGGGAGCGGGCTTGCTCGCGAAAGCGGTTCAACATTCAACAATGATGTTGGCTGAGGTCCGTCTTCGCGAGCAAGCCCGCTTGTATGCTGGGACTTGAAGGGAGGAGGAGGGACAAAGCCCGATTCTGACTGTTGACGCAGTACAGATCCGTGGGA